>CAJXJM010000233.1 GCA_913054205.1 uncultured Rhodospirillaceae bacterium | reverse complement strand
CGGCAACGGATTGCTGTCCCGGCCCGCTCGAAAAATCAGTACGACCGGCCGTTAATTTGGCAAAATTTACATATTTCCGGAAGGGTACATATTCGCCAAACGGCACCAGATGAAACTTATCGAACGTCGCTGTTATCTTGGCGTCTGGCGTGACCACATGGAAGCTGTTCCAGATCTGCGCCGGCGTATTTTTTCCCCCTGTCCGTCTTGGTGATCCCGTCAGCAAAGCGCCGTTTTTGGGAATAACTTGAGATATTATGCGCAAAGCTGCGTCATTGCCCTCAAGAAAAAAAGGTGTCGCAGTTTCCGGCCAGATAATATGGGTTGGTTTTTTAGTTGAGGCGCTATCTCTGACAGGTTCTTCACTCAAAGCCAGCAAATTGTTGAGATGTTTTCCACGCAATGCGGATATCCATTTATCTCGCTGCGCAATGTTTGGCTGAACGAGTCGAAGCTGTACACCGTCAACAAATTTTGTCTCCGCACCATGAAGGCGCCAGGCACCGCTTCCCCAAATGAGCAGCAACACCAAAAATGGAACGCTGCCGGCATAAACCCGCGACCGTATCGTTTTATGACGATATCCAAATACTGCCAGCGAAACAGCCGCTAGGACGGTGAACAAACTTAACCCCATGACACCAAACAAAGATGTAACCTGGATCATCGCGTCGCTAACGGTCCAAACGGTGCCCAAAAGGTTCCAAGGAAATCCGGTAAAAGCCCATCCCCGCAGCCATTCAAAGGCAACCCACAACAGGGCAAAATAAAGCACTCGGCGCCGACCCGGGCCGGCCAAACGAAACGCAAGACTGCTCGCCAAACCAACGTAAACGGCGAAGGCTCCCGAAAGTCCGAAAATAGCAAATGGGATCATCCAGGCAAATTGCTGTGCATCGACCAAGAACGAAAAGGAAATCCAATACAATCCGGCAATAAAAAATCCGAGGCCAAACCACCAGCCTGCGGCAAAAGCGCCCTCCAGCAAAAACCGCCAAATGGCACTGCGCCATCCTGATTTGCGGGAGGATGCGGATCCATCTATCAACCAAATCAAACCAACAAATGCCGGGATCAGCGCAGGTACAAAATGAACAGGCGGCAAAGCGAGCACGCTCGTAGCGCCGAGCAACAATGCGACAATCGCCCGTCGCCAACCTTGGCACCTTTCGGCCTGATCATGCCATTTTTCAAATCGGGAAAGCATTTTTTAATTTTAAGAGTCGGATGACTTAGAATTGGCACCCGAATTGGGGTCTACATCCAGCCCACGAATGCGAATATTTTTAATTCGCCTGGGATCGGCATCAATAATTTCGATTTCCATGCCGCAGGAATGTTTCATCAATTCTCCCCGTATCGGTACTCTACCTGCGAGCGAGAATACCAAACCGCCCAAGGTATCAAATTCTTCGCGTTCTTCATCGGTAAGAACTTTGCCGACTTTTTCTTCAAAAGCCTCGATTGATGCCCGCGCATCGGCTTCGATAGTGCCATCCGCCTTTAAGGTGAGTTGCGGATCTTCGTCCTGGTCATGTTCATCTTCAATCTCACCAACAATTTCCTCGACCAGATCTTCAATCGTCAGCAAGCCATCGACGCCGCCAAACTCGTCAACCACCAAGGCCATATGCGTCCGTTTAACGCGCATCTCGAGCAACAGCTCCAGCACTTGCATGGAAGGCGCGACAAATAAAACATCGCGCATAATATTGCGCAGTTTCAGCTCTTTACGATCAATATTTTGTTGCGCTGACATGACGTCTTTGATGTGAATCATACCAATCGCATCATCCAAGATTTCTTGATAAATCGGAACCCGGGAATGGGCCTCAGCGTTTATCAACTCTATGAGATCCGACATTGAAGCGTTCACTTCCAAAGCGGAAATATCTGCGCGCGGCACCATTACATCAGACACCGTCCGATCTCTGAGGCTCAGAATATTGGAAAGTAAATTACGTTCTTCGGTTTCGAGAGGCGATGCAGCTTCGCCGCCTTCTTCGATGAGCTCTTCAATTGCTTCGCGCACAGAATCTTCGCCATTGCGAGGTCGCACAAGGCGCTGCAGCCACCCACCCAAGACATTGCTGAGAGACTTAGATCTGTTGGCTTCTGAATCGGCCCCATTTACCGGTTCGATGACCGGTTCATTCACATGGGGCATTCGACTACGTGAGTCTTCGTTCATTTCGGTTCATCAAATTTCAACTGACAGACATTATCAACCAATTTACTAGGCTTTGTCATCAAGCGATTTAAAATCGACATTTTTAGCTCAATCATTTTTAGTTTCACGCATAGGGATCATCAATACCAAGACTCGCCAATATTTTGGTCTCTAACGACTCCATTTCTATTGCCGCGGCATTTTCTTCATGGTCATGGCCCAGCACATGAAGACAGCCATGCACAACCAAATGACTGAGGTGGTCGCCAAGAGAGGTGGCGGGAGTGCCTTGAGCCTCGTCATTGGTGGTCTCAAAGGCAATGACAATGTCTCCCAAACTCGGCACATCTTCTAAAATGCTGCGTTCTTTTTCACTCGTCGGAAAGGACAAAACATTGGTTGGTTTATCTTGATGGCGATAGTCGCGATTGAGATATTGAACAAATGCATCATCTGAAAGAACAACCGTTGCTTCGAAGTTTTTGTCGCTGGAATGAGCTGCTTTCCAAACCGCTGCTGCCGCTTTTTGGCACAACGCTTCAGCATTCGGCAGCGCGGTTTGCCAATCCGGCGATTTAATTTGAACGATGGTTTCCACCGTACCGGTCATGTCAAATTAATCCTAATTAGGTGCCACAATAATCCCAGATTAATCACCGTTTAATCCGTGGGTTTGAGGTACTGATTACCGATATCCTGTTTATCATAGGCCTTGATAATCCGCGCAACCAAAGGATGGCGCACAACGTCGGTTTCGGTAAAACGAATAAACGACATACCTTTGACACCTTCTAATTTCTCAACGGCATCACGCAATCCGGACCGCACGCCAGATGGCAGATCCACCTGGCTCAAATCGCCGGTGATCACCATTGAGGCGTTTTCGCCGAGGCGCGTTAGAAACATTTTCATTTGCATGGCCGTTGTGTTTTGTGCTTCGTCGAGAATAACAAAAGCGTCAGATAGCGTACGGCCGCGCATAAAGGCCAGCGGTGCCACTTCGATTTCACCGTTCTCCAATTTTTTAGCCACCTGATTTTCCGGCATCATGTCATGAAGCGCGTCGTAAAGCGGGCGGAGATAAGGATCAACTTTTTCGCGCATATCCCCCGGCAAAAAGCCAAGTTGTTCGCCGGCCTCGACCGCTGGACGAGACAATATGATGCGCTCAATTTCTCCATTGATCAGGCTTTCGACAGCCTTGGCAACAGCCAAATATGTTTTACCTGTACCGGCCGGACCCAATCCAAAAACAAGATCGTTGTTATCGATTGCATCTAAATACACAGCCTGTTGAGGTGAGCGCGGCGCAATCTGTCGCTTTTGAGTTTTGATGGCGTAGTCTTCCGCATGAACGGTTTTGCCATTGCCTTCACCATTACCTGAAACGACCATTCTTAACGTTCCATCGACTTCGGCGGCATCAATTTCATGGCCTTTTTTTGCCTGGTCATAGAGACGGGTCAACACTTCCTCAGCAGCTTCCGCTTGATCCTGCGGTCCGGAGATCGCGACTGTATTGCCCCTAGAATTTAAAATCACATCCAATTTTTGTTCGATCTTGGCCAAATGCGCGTTGTGGCTGCCAAAAAGCATTGGCAGCAGTTTATTGTCGTCAAATTCGATTTGGAGAGAGGTTTGGCGCTTTGTTCTAGATTTGCCGGCTTTATTGCCACCTGATTTTTTAGATGACTTTTTAGCTGAACTGGGATGACCTAAATTCACGCGCTGGCTCTTTCTTCATTAAAATCAGGAGAGCCTGCTGACATATCAGATACAATCTCTCCGCCAAGACTGTTGGCGTGAACGCTTGTCACTTTAACTTCCGCAATTTGGCCAAATAAACTTTTTGGTGCCTGAACATGTACCGGCTGCATGAAAGGAGACCGACCCACAAGCTGACCATCATTTCGGCCCTGGCGATCAAACAGGACCGGCATTACTTTATCTAAGCTTGCTTGATTAAAGCTCGTTTGGTTTTGACCCAGCAGTTCCTGCAAGGCGGCCAAGCGTTCACTTTTTACATCTTCTGGAATTTGAACGGGCAGTGACGCGCCAGGGGTACCCGGCCGCGGTGAATATTTAAACGAATAGGCTTGGATAAACTGAAATTCGCGGGCGAGGTCCAATGTCGCTTGAAAATCCTCATCGCTTTCGCCCGGAAACCCGACGATGAAATCAGATGAAAGTTTCAGATCGGCGCGCGCGGTCATTAATTTATCAACCACTCGGCGATAGTCATCGATTTTGTGATGCCTGTTCATGCTACTTAAAATACGATCTGAGCCAGATTGAACTGGCAGATGGAGAAACGGCATCAATTGATCGATCTCACCATGGGCAGCGATTAAATCGTCATCCATATCGATGGGATGGGAGGTGGTGTAGCGAATACGCTCAAGGCCCTCAATTTTTGCCATCTCTCGGATAAGATAACCAAGACCAATTTCACTGCCGTCCTGACCTTTTACTTTTTCGCCGTGATAGGCATTTACATTTTGCCCGAGCAAGGTGATTTCCTTGACACCGCCCGATGCTACTTTTTGGGCCTCGCGCAGCACGTCTTCTAATGGTCGGGAAAATTCAGCGCCGCGGGTATACGGCACGACACAGAACGTACAAAATTTATCACAGCCTTCCTGCACCGATAGGAACGCCGAGAACCCTTTGGCTTTGACCTCGGGCAAATGATCAAATTTTGGCTCATCTGGGAATTCGATATCGAGAATGCCTCGCCCTTTGA
>CAJXJM010000232.1 GCA_913054205.1 uncultured Rhodospirillaceae bacterium | reverse complement strand
GTGGACCGCAACCAGGACCATCTTCCGTCAGAAAAATTACCCGCCGTCGGGTTCCCGGTGTCGCCGATCCTGTTGATGTACATGTTGGCAGCCGTGTTCGACTTCGCCGGACGTTGCTGGGTCTCAGTCAGGAAAAACTTGGTGAAGCTGTTGGGCTGACTTTTCAGCAAATTCAAAAATATGAAAGAGGCGCAAATCGTATCGGTGCCAGTCGCATGTATGACCTTGCCCATGTTTTAGATGTGCCGGTAGCTTTCTTCTTCGAAGAAATGCCGGATGAAATTAAGCGCCGTGATGATACGCCCGCCGATAGTTTAGGCGAAGTTACTTTGGAAGAGGCCGATAAAGATCCTCTGACCCGACGCGAAACCCTTGAGCTGGTGCGGGCCTATTACAAAGTTGGCAGCGCTGCTGTTCGCAAACGGGTGTTCGAGCTGATCAAATCCTTGGCCAAAATGGACGAGAATTTTTAGTGGCTTTTTTGCCCACTTTGTATGCTGTTTTGAGGCGGAGTCCTTGGGATAAATCCCAATGGCTCCGTTTGTTTTTCTCCAATTTCAATAGTGCTTGACGGTGTCACCAAACAGTGTGACAACCCCTGCAGTTTATCTATTGGATTTTGGTCATTTGCCCCGATTTGTGATGTGGACTAAATGGCCGAGTATTTTGGAGGTTTATCCGTGTCTAAAGACAATTACCTTTTCACCAGCGAATCTGTCTCTGAAGGTCATCCTGATAAAGTCAGTGACCGCGTATCAGATTCCATTGTGGATATTTTTCTTGCCGCCGATCCGGTTTCTAGAGTCGCCGTAGAAACACTCTGCACCACCAATCGTATTATTCTTGCTGGCGAAGTGCGCGGGCCTGATTCTGTTACCCACGACGTAATGGTAGAAGCGGCTCGAGCCGCGGTCAAAGATATCGGCTATGAGCAAGACGGTTTCCACTGGGAAAAAATGGATGTCGCAGTTCATGTTCACGCGCAATCCGCTCATATTGCCCAAGGCGTCGATGCTTCGGGTAATAAAGACGAAGGCGCAGGCGACCAAGGCATTATGTTTGGCTATGCTTGCCGGGAAACAGACGTATTGATGCCGGCGCCTATTCATTATTCACACGCGATTTTGGAAGAACTTGCAAAGGCTCGACACTCTGGTGAGGCAGCCGGTTTGGGACCGGATTCCAAAAGTCAGATCACTCTAAAATATGAAAACGGAAAGCCAGTGGGCGCAGCCTCCATCGTTGTATCCACCCAGCATGCCAGTGATTTGGATCAGGCTGCTGTCAGGGAAATTGTCCGGCCCTATGTTGAAAAAGTTTTGCCGGAAGGCTGGATGTGTCCTGAAGACGATTTTTACGTTAATCCAACAGGGTTGTTTGTTATCGGTGGACCGGACGGTGATGCGGGCCTGACCGGCCGGAAAATTATCGTTGATACCTATGGTGGTGCAGCGCCTCATGGCGGCGGCGCTTTCTCAGGCAAAGATCCAACCAAGGTTGATCGCTCGGCTGCCTATGCGGCGCGCTATTTGGCGAAAAATGTTGTCGCTGCCGGACTGGCAGATAAATGCACAATCCAATTGGCCTATGCCATTGGCGTCTCCAAGCCGCTTTCGGTATATGTTGATACGGCCGATACAGGAAGTCTCGACGAAGATAAACTATCTGCGGCGTTGCAGGAAGTTATGGATTTGAGCCCGCGCGGCATCCGTGAGCATCTGGGATTGAGCCGCCCGATTTATGCGCGCTCTGCCGCTTATGGCCATTTTGGCCGTACACCAGATGACGACGGCGGATTTTCTTGGGAGAAAACGGACCTCGTCGAACCGCTTAAGGCCGCTCTCTAAAGTTCAGCCTTACAGATTGGGTCCAAGTATAGGAAATGGGATTAAATAAAAACTCTATTCCGACAAAGCCCCAATTTTATGGACGACGCAAAGGCCATACTTTAAGGCCGCATCGGCAGCATCTTATGAAAGAGTTGCTGCCGAAGCTAATTGTGCCGTCGGATACCAATACACCAACTGATACAGCCGATTTATTTGACCAAGCCTCTGAAGTTTGGATGGAGATCGGCTTTGGTGCCGGAGAGCATTTGGCGGCGCAGGCCGAAAGCCACCCGGAAGTCGGCATTATAGGGTGCGAGCCCTATATCAATGGCGTCGCGACACTATTGTCAGTCATTGAAAAAAAATCCCTCAAAAATATTCGTATCTTTAATGACGATGCCCGCTTGTTGTTGGAGAATTTAGCCGCCGATTCAATCGCCAAGGTGTTTGTTTTATTTTCTGACCCGTGGCCCAAAAAACGTCATAATCGCCGCCGCTTTATTAATTCAGAGACCCTAAATGCCTTGGCGCGCATTATGAAAGATCGGGCTGAATTTCGATTTGCCACCGATGATATGAGCTATATCCGCTGGGCGCTTGATGCCTTTTATCATCATCCAGATTTCAAATGGCAGGTGGCAGGACCGACAGATTGGCGCGAACGCTATCCCGATGCCGCTGCCACGCGCTATGAAACCAAGGCCTTAAAACAGGGTAAAAAATGCGTCTACCTTAAATTTCAACGAGTTAGCCGAATTTAGGCTTTGACACCAAAACGTCAGAATCAATAAAAAGCTTGTATTTTTCGGTCGCTGAGGAGAGAATGCGCCACGTTCTTAGACATATCCAAGTATATAGGAATTCTGAGGGTGGGCTCGCGGGCCCACTTTTTTGCATTTCGGGGCCTCACCTTTGAACGGGTTTTTTTACGAGCGAGAGATTGCGCAAATTATGAGTCACGAAGAAAAAGTACAGGATTTGATTTCCCCGGCTCTTGAGAGTATGGGGTACGAAATTGTACGTGTTCAAATTTCGGGCGACAAAAATAAAATCCTACAAGTTATGGCCGAACGCCCAGACGGCAAAAACATGACGGTCGAAGATTGCGCCTCTATCTCTCGAGAGATTTCAGCCATTCTCGATGTCGATGATCCGATCAGCGGCGCTTATTCTTTGGAAGTGAGCTCTCCAGGCATTGATCGTCCATTGGTAAGGTTGAAAGACTTTGAGCGCTATGCCGGGTTTGATGCCCGCGTTGATATGAATTTTTTAATCGAAGGACGTAAAAAGTTTAAAGGAAAGTTGCTCGGTATCCAGAACGATAAAGTGGAGATCCGAGTGAAAGAAGAAACATTTGAATTACCGTTTGGCGATATTCGTCGGGCGAAACTGCTTTTGACCCAGGAACTGCTCGATGCAGCAGCCACAAATTAAATTTAGTGGTTAGGAAGACATAGGTTTACGGATAATGGATACAAATACAGAAACAACAACAACGATGTTCACCCACCCCGAACTTCTATTGGTGGCCGACACCGTCGCCCGCGAGAAAGGCATTGATCGCGAAGAAGTCCTGGAAGCGATGGAGCAAGCCATTCAAAAGGCTGGCCGCTCTAAATATGGTCATGAGCATGACATTCGTGCTGTGATTGATCGCCAATCCGGGGAAATTAGATTGGCGCGCTACATTGAAGTGGCTGAAGAAATTGAAAACGAGACCACACAGATCACTCTTGATGTCGCGAAAAGCCGCAAAGAAGATGCTGTGATCGGTGAGTTTCTCGTTGATCCTTTACCGCCGATTGATTTTGGTCGCATCGCGGCTCAAACCGCCAAGCAGGTTATTGTCCAAAAAGTGCGCGAAGCAGAGCGCAAGTGCCAATTTGCTGAATTTAAAGACCGCATCGGAGAAGTTGTTAACGGCATGGTCAAGCGGGTTGAGTTTGGCAATGTCATCGTTGATTTGGGTGGCCGCGCTGAAGGCATCATCCGCCGTGATGAATGTATTCCACGCGAGCATTTCAATAATGGCGACAGAGCGCGCTCCTATATTTATGACGTTCGCGAAGAGCAACGCGGTCCGCAAATCTTTTTGTCCAGAAGCCATCCACAGTTCATGGCTAAATTGTTCACGCAGGAAGTGCCCGAAATTTATGATGGTGTGATCGAGATTAAATCGGTCGCCCGCGATCCTGGAAGCCGCGCTAAAATTGCCGTTATTTCGTCTGATAGCGGAATTGACCCAGTTGGTGCCTGTGTCGGTATGCGCGGTTCGCGCGTCCAAGCTGTGGTCGCTGAGCTGCAAGGTGAAAAAATTGACATCATATCGTGGTCGGAGGAGCCGGCAACGTTCATTGTGAACGGCTTGGCACCCGCTGAGGTGACCAAGGTTGTTTTGGATGAAGAGCAAAACCGCATTGAAGTGGTTGTGCCGGATGAGCAATTAAGTTTGGCGATTGGTCGCCGGGGTCAAAATGTCCGTTTGGCATCGCAATTGACCGGTTGGGACATTGATATCCTCACCGAAGCTGAAGAATCAGATCGCCGCATTGAGGAATTCCGAGTTCGCTCGCAACTCTTTATTGATTGTTTGGATGTCGATGAAGTTATCGCTCAATTGTTGGTGACAGAAGGTTTCTCGACCATTGAAGAAGTTGCCTACGTGCCGTCCTCCGAATTGGTTGAGATTGAAGAGTTCGATGAGGACATCGTCAACGAGTTGAGAAACCGGGCTCGTGACGTGCTGCTGACACAGGCGATTGTGCAGGAAGAGAAAATCGATGAGGCAGAACCGGCTGAGGATTTGCTGACACTCGACGGCATGGACAAGGCATTGGCGTTTATTTTGGCCAGCAAAGGTGTTGTTACCCGTGAAGATCTGGCGGAACTGGCGACGGACGATCTTCTTGACCTGATCGAAATGGACCGCGAGGTTGCCGCGGCATTGATCATGAAAGCGCGTGCACACTGGTTTGAAGCAGAAGAACAGGGTTGAAAACAGGAATATTTGGAGTAGGTAATGGCTGACGTAACGGTCGCACAATTTGCGGATGTATTGAAAGTGCCGGTGGCCAAGCTGATATCACAGCTTGACGAAGCCGGCCTC
>CAJXJM010000231.1 GCA_913054205.1 uncultured Rhodospirillaceae bacterium | reverse complement strand
AATTGATATCCAGCATACGGAGATCAACTGGCCGGCGGATTTGTCTCCGTTGCCGATATCAACCTTCGCGCCGGATCAGGCAGCGATTGAAGTACTGGCGGCACGCCTTGCAGCTGCGAAACGTCCCTTGCTGTGGCTCGGCGGCGGTGCGCGACAGGCTGGTGATGCCGTGCAAAGGCTCGTTGATATGGGTTTTGGCGCTGTCTCATCTGTGCAAGGCCGAGGCATAATCTCTGAAGATCACCCGTCAACCCTCGGCGCTTTCAATGTGTATGGCTGCGTTGAGAAATTTTATGGCACCTGCGATGCGATGCTGGTTGTCGGCTCTCGGCTGCGCGGCAACGAGACACTGAAGTATAAGCTCAAACTGCCCAGCGCGCTTTTTCAGATTGATATTGATATGGCGGCGAAAAAAGGCCGGCCTTATGTGGCAGACCATTTTGTCCAAGGAGATAGTGCCTTGGCTCTAGAAGCCTTGGCTGATTGTCTTGAAGGTAAAATGCAAATTGATCCTAAGTTTGCGGATGATTTGAAGGCAACGCGCCAAGAAGCAAATGAGTTTATGCGATCTGGACTCGTGCCGTATGACAAACTCGTAGATGCCGTACAGGCCAGCGCAGGCAAAGATTTCATTTGGGCTCGAGATGTCACTGTTTCTAATAGCACCTGGGGCAATCGCGGTGTTTTAATTTCGGGTCCCACCGATGGGGTTCATGCGCTTGGCGGTGGTATTGGACAAGGCATGCAGATGGCAATAGGTGCTGCGATTGCCGCGCCGGAGCGTCAAGTCTTCTGCCTGGTTGGAGATGGCGGCTTGCAAGTCAATATTGGCGAACTCGCAACCGCGGCCCAGGAAGGCGTTAATATCGTGATGATCTTGATGAACAGCCACGACTACGAGGTGATCAAAAATATTCAAAACGCAGAATACGGTGGCCGTCAGTATTATTCAGACATTTATACGCCGGACTTCAAGGCGCTGGCTGAGGCAAATGGTTGGTCCTATCAGAAGATGGACGCCTTAAAATCGATGCAGACGATCTTCGATGCAGCGCTAAGCTCGAACCGTCCTGCCATGATTGAAGTCGACATGCCTTCGATCGGCTCGTTCGCCCGCGCTTTTGGAGGGCCGCCCGTTAAAGAACCAGAAAAAATTCTCGAAACAATAGGGGAGGGTTGAGACATGCAGGAATCTGTTCTTCTTATTGGCTGTGGTGCCATCGGATTGGAAGTCACAAAACGCCTGGTCGATGACCCAGAGGTTCGAATTGAGCAAATTCTCGTTCGCCCGGGCAAAGAGGAAGCCGTCAGTGGTGACCTGAGCAATGGTGTTCGGGTAATCTCCTCAATCGACGATCTGGATCCTATGCCTGATTTTGTCCTGGAATGCGCCAGTCATGAAGCAGTTTCGGAATTTGGCCCGTATTTTTTAGAGCAAGGTATCGACTTTGGTGTGATTTCCATCGGCGCGCTTTCCGATTCAGCCTTGTTTGATAAGCTGGAAGCCGCCAGCCTTAAAGGCGATTCTCAATTGTATTTAGTGCCTGGTGCAATAGGTGGCATGGACGCTTTGGCCGCTGCGGGTGCGGAAAGCCTTGAGGAAGTCATTTATACATCGCGCAAACCGCCTTTAAGTTGGACCGGCACGCCGGCAGAAGATGAATTCGATTTGGCGGGCATGACCGAAGCGACGGTGATTTATCAAGGATCTGCACGCCAAGCTGCCAAGCTGTATCCTAAAAATGCCAATGTCGCGGCGACGATTGCTTTGGCGGGTTTGGGGTTTGAAGACACGCAGGTGACGCTGGTGGCTGACCCGGGCGCTAAGGGCAATACCCATCACCTTGAAGCGCGCGGCAGCTTTGGGGAGCTTGATGTAACCATTGTAGGCAATCCTCTGCCGAGCAATCCAAAATCATCGGCCTTGACGGCTTTCAGTGCTGTGCGCGCGTTAAAAAATCGCTCCCAGCACCTATGCATGTAGGAGAGATTTGAAATGAACTTCACCGGTATTGAGCAGATCACTCACGGCGTTGAGGATTTGAACGAATGCATTCGATTTTATAAAGATTGGGGACTCACCAAAGTTTCCGCCGATGACAATGTCGCTGTCTTCAAAACGCTGGATGGGACTGAAGTTGTTCTTTGTTTGAAAGATGATCCGGCCTTGCAGCCAGCGATTGAAGACGGTTCGACCATGCGCCATGTGGTTTGGGGCGTGAAAGATGAAGCCGATCTCAAGGCGGTTCGCGAATTATTGTCGGCCCAGGAAACCTATGGCGAAGTCGATGGTTGTCCAGCCTGTATTGATCCCAATGGGATGAGCATTTCGTTTCGCATTACCCAGCGCCATGCCGTAGATATTGAATCCGCGCCACTAAATACCTGGGATCAACCCGATGCACGGACGGATCGGGCAAGCACGTTTTATGATCACGCTGAACCAGTGAAAATCGGTCACGTCGTTTTTTTTGTTGCTGATTTGGCGGCTACAGAAGCTTTTTACGTCGATGTATTGGGATTTGTCGTATCCGACCGATATCCAGGCGCAGGAACTTTTCTAAGATGCGCCACGCCAGGCGGTCACCACAGTTTGTTCCTGCTTGAGCGCGATGACAAAAAAGCCGGGCTCAATCATGTTGCTTATACCGTGCGTGATATCCATGAAGTCTTTGGCGGCGGCTTGCAAATCGATCGTTGTGGTTGGAAAACCCAGATCGGTCCGGGTCGCCATCCCGTGTCCTCAGCATATTTCTGGTATGTCGAAAGTCCTGCCGGCGCGTTGGCGGAATACTTTACCGATGAAGATTACTGTACCGAAGCTTGGGTGCCTCGTGAATTTGAACGCTCCAACGAGGCCTTTACAGAATGGGCTATCGCTGGTGGCATCGATGGCAATACCCGGCGTCAAAACGCTAGCCTAAAAAATAAATAAATATCTGACTGACGATGTCCGCTTTACACCCGAAAGCGGACATTATTTTGATACGCCCAAGGAGTCCGTTATTAGCCATAAGCGGACATCATCGTTTTAGCAATCCTTCCTAGTGAGGCGAATTAATTCAACAACAAGTTTTTCCAAATATAGGTTAGCGATTACTCTCTATCTGACAGTCGATACCCCAGGTGAAAATGCTTTCGTCACCAGTATGGCAAGATTCCATTTTTGATATTTTTGAAAATGCAAGATCAGAAAATGGCAAAATATATTTCCCTGGATCAACGAAAAGGGGCGATCCACGAACATAAATACACGGGTAATTGTTTGCGATTGACTGAAGGTCCCGCGTCTTAGCCATACCTTTTAATACTCCTTTTGGAGTTATGAACACCGAGGATTGGCTTGGATAGAGACGCTGAAGAACGTCTGCGAAGGAATTGTCGGTATTCCAGCTTGCCAGGAACAATGCGTATAGTGGGTTGGATGTAGGCCAGAAATAGATTTTAGCACATTCGAAATAGAGTGATTCATTGATGCTTTGAGCCTTGGTAACCCGCCCAATTAATTCTTGATCCAGTTTGTAAATAGTGCGTCCGTTTGAACCGATCAGAAGAAAAAGAAAAATGAAAAAACCAATTCTGACCGCTTGACGACCTTTGCCTGCCGGATCGCATAGCGCCTTTGACAAAAAGTAAATCAGTGCAAGCCCCATAGCGCTGGCGGTCAAGGCTGGGATCATATAGTGGCCAGCTGGATGCTTGGCGACAATAAGACCTTGAGCCACGAAGGCCAAACAAAGCCCGGCAAGTGCCTTTATTGAATTTTCTCGAGCAACATCCTCATCTCGGCGTTTCCAACGTGCAACCCAAACCATTATCATCGAAACCATGAGAATGACCCAAAACATAGGTCGGCTAGAAACGCGCCAAAGATTCCGAGGGTAGGTAGCCAGATCAATAATTGTTAAATCACCACCGCCAAAATGCTGGTCTCCCAAGGCTACCACCAAAAGAAAATCAAATATTTTCGGATAGGAGCCCGTCGCCGGAAGTGTAAAAATCATTATAAAAAAGACCGAAGCAACACCGTATAAAATAATCGGACGAAATCTGCCAAGCAAGAACAATGGCATAAGATATAAACCTGCCGAGGTAACTTTGGTGGCGATGCCAAAGCCGGCAATAATAGCGAATGTAAGAACGTAGGCATTGCGATGTTTTTCCAACTGCCCCGGACGAAGCGCCAACATCATCACGCCACATAACACAAGAATTGTAGCAATAAGCAGGGGTTCAGGAGCAACATGCAGAGAAAATTTTAAAGTGAGCTGCGATAGGAACGGTCCCATCTGAAGAAACAATGCGCCAACTATATCTTTGAACGCCAAAAATCCCGCAACGCCAATAAATACCATTGCGGCGGCATTCAGTGAAATCAACACGCCACTTATTAAATCCAAATAATGTTCAGGATCTGCAAGAACCATTAGATTGATCTGTTCCGGGGCCGTAAAGGGAAATACCGCTTTGATCACCACGGCCCCAATGAACTGGACGGTTGTCCCAGGATGAGCAATATGTTGAGGCCAATTTAAATTGACCATATTTAAAGAATCGAACAAGTACCAGTAATCGGGATCCAAATTGGACCAGAGCCAAGTAGGACCTGCGTCAAGCTTAAGCAGGGTTGAAGAAATAAGAAAAATCGTTGGCAAAATCAGGAGCGCAAAAATGCGTATCATTGACGTCGACCTATCTGTGGGGATGGATGGAGTCATTAATCTTTTTACCAAATGAGGACTCTAACAATAAATTTTGATTATTCTATGAAAGAGTAGGTCTAATAGCAATAAAATGAAGGGTTTTACTTATGTCCGCTTTGGGTCAAAAGCGGACATTAACAGGCCATAGTGCCAAGCGATTTTGCACCCGTTAAAGATTTGTATTGGCCTAGAGTGAGTTGGAATTTAAGAGTGAGTCCGCTTTGGGTCAAAAGCG
>CAJXJM010000230.1 GCA_913054205.1 uncultured Rhodospirillaceae bacterium | reverse complement strand
CCCATTGGGCGCATCCTTCCGTGCCGCTCGGAACCCATCCGCCAAATTGGTAATACGTACGTAGTAGTGGTGCCGCAAAAGAATGGCTCGGGATTCCGAAAGAGTTTGAAATAAAGCACTCTGACATTACATAATATAAAACAACTGAAAATTGGGGGTTTCAAAAAAATGCAACTCACAGAAATGGCCAGTGATTTAGGTGCTCTGCTAAAAGAGCGCAAACAGACGGTTTCGGTTGCTGAATCTTCATCCGGTGGCTTGGTGTCAGCGGCCTTGCTTTCAGTGCCGGGAGCTTCTGCTTATTTTGTCGGCGGCGGCGTAATATACACACGTGATGCACGGCGCGAATTTCTCGCATTGCCGAAAAAAGTCATAACCATGCGGGCAGCGACTGAGGAATACGCAATGATTGTCGCCAGAGCCGTCAGAAACAAAATGGATACGACCTGGGGCCTTTCGGAAACCGGGGCCAGCGGTCCAAGTGGCAATCGATATGGTGATGAGGCCGGGCATGTTTGCGTCGCGGTTTCAGGGCCAGTGGAGAAATCTTTAACGCTCGAAACGGGCAGCGATAAGCGCGAAGAGAATATGTGGAAATTCACAGAAGCAGCGCTTGGGCTGCTCGAAGAAGCGTTGAAGGAAAGCATTGAAAAATTTAAATAACATTTCGAAAACGGATTTGACCAAATATTTAATTTCAATCAACCAACGCCCGCTTTTTTATTTGGCGTAGTAGAGGACCAAAATGTTTGTTCATTTAGTGACATTCAATCTCGGCAAAAAATACAAAGATAACGCCATCAGTTTTCGCAATGCCTTTATCCAGGTTTTCCAGGATACAGATGGTTTTGTATCGGCTGATTTTTTTCGCAACGATGATTTAAATGAAGTTGGTGGATTTACAGTTTGGGAATCCGAAGAAGCCGCAAATGCCGCTCTAGAAACTCTTCAACCCTTGTTGGATAGAACCATTTCTGGCAGCGGCGACGGAACTTTTTCCATCAAAAAATTCGAACACACAATCCGTATCGAAAAATAATAAAGCTCAAACTTCAAATCAGCTCCTCAATTATTGGGAAACTGTTCCAGATAGCTTTGATAGCGCGCCGCTAGCTGATCTCTAATTTTAAGCCCAGATTCCTGCATTTCACTTTCTTCGCCCGGCTTAAAATGATCAATTATACCGGCAATAAAACTTGGGCGTTGTTTTGCCCGCTCCCACCATTCCTGAACCTGCGCACGGTTATCAATCCAAATATCTAAAAGTCCGAGATATTCGAGACGGTTCACAAATGGCATCATATTGATATCGGCCAAACTGAATTGATCACCCAATAACCAAGGGCCTCCCCCGTCCAACTCCTTCGCCATATTCTTAAATGCTTTTTCATACGCCGCAATTCCATTGAAAACAAAGGGCGAGTCTATACCGTGTTCGAAAGTGGACTTAACGCGATCCCGGCGACGTGGATCACCTACATTGGCAAATCTTTGCTCTCGCTGCGCGTCAGTCATGTTCTTCACTCTATCGCGGAACATGGCAGAAAAGCTGATATCCATAACGCCTTCGAACAATCCTTCATCGACGGCTTTGCTCCAAAGCCTCATGCGTGATTTTAGGGCTGGGTCGGCCGGCACTAAACTTGGCTCCGGATAGGTTTCGTCCAAATATTCACAGATGAGTGTCGATTCTATAATGGGTTGGCCCTCAACCACCAAGGTCGGCACCACGCCCTTGGGATTTAGTTTAAGATATTCGGGATCATATTGCTCGCCGGTAAAGAGGTTTACCTCATGCGCTTTCCACTTGAGGCCCTTTTCGTGCAAGGTAATACGAACTTTCTGAGCACAGACCGAATTGCCAAATTGATAGAGTTCAAGCATCAGTTTTTCACCCAAATGAGTGCTGTGTTTTTGTCTTCAAAATAACGCACGTCAGAGTCCTTTAAGGTGGTTGCCGCCAACTCGGCGAGTTCTTTGCCGCGTTCACCGTCAAAGATAGCGACGCGTTCGACATCATCCATGGCAAATGTGAACTTATCAAGCGCGTGCGCCCATTCCCAGCCTTCAAAATCTGAAAAATCTCCGAACAATTTCAGACTCGAGCTGCGGGCCAGCACTTCGTTGATTTTTGGCAGAAGCAGTCGGTATTCGGTGTCGGTTACTTTCCCGGACGCCTTGAAGCAAATGAGATTACCCTCACTTTCCGGCAACCACTGAAGCATCGGTGTTAACTATGGAGGGCGCGATTGTCGACGTCGAGGGCGGCTTCTTTAACGACTTCGCTGAGACCTGGATGACCATGACAGGTCCGGGCAATGTCTTCGGCTGAACCACCAAACTCCATCGCGACGACACATTCCTGGATCAAATCACCAGCCGCCGGGCCGACAATATGGACGCCCAATACCTCATCGGTTTCGGCGTCTGCCAGGATTTTAACAAAACCATCCGTTGAACTCATCGCACGCGCTCTGGCATTCGCTGTGAAATTAAACTTACCAGCGTTGTAGGCGACACCTGCCTCTTTGAGTTGCTCTTCGGTTTTACCGACCGTGGCAACCTCTGGCCAGGTGTAAACAATGCCGGGAATCGCATCATAATTGATGTGACCTGACTGACCGGCGAGAATTTCTGCCAGCACAACGCCTTCATCTTCGGCTTTGTGGGCCAGCATCGCGCCGCCAATAACATCGCCAATCGCATAGATGCCATCGACATTGGTTTTGAAATGATTGTCGGTTTTAATGAATCCGCGATCCATTTCAACGCCTGCTGCTTCAAGGCCAAGCCCATCCGTATAGGGGCGGCGGCCAATCGCAACCAGCACACAATCTGCCTTCATTTCTTCGGCATCACCACCATCGCGGGGCTCAACCGTCAAAGTCACACCTGATTTGGTGGTTTTGGCACCGGTGACCTTGCTTTTCATTTTGAACTTAATGCCCTGCTTTTTGAGCGAGCGCTGCGCAATTTTTGAAACTTCAGCGTCCGAGCCCGCCAAGCAAACATCCAGAAACTCAACAACTTCAACTTCGGCGCCCAAACGTTGCCAGACCGAACCCAGCTCAAGACCAATCACACCGGCACCGATCACAATCAATTTTTTCGGCACTTTAGTGAGTTCCAGCGCGCCGGTAGAACTGACGATTAATTTTTCATCGATCTCCACACCTGGCAGCGGCGCAACGTCAGAACCTGTCGCAATCACGATGTTTTTAGTCGAGATGGTTTCCGACTTGCCTTTGTCATCGGTGATGGTCACAGAACCGGGCGCTGCGATTGAACCCGTACCCAGCAACCGATCGATCTTATTTTTTTTCATCAGGAAATCGACGCCTTTGATTGTATCACCGACAACGCCATCTTTATGCGCCATCATGGCTTTGAGATCGAGCTTCACGCCACTGGCGACAACGCCGTGGCTCGCCATGCCGTCTTTTGCTTCATGATAAAGATGCGAGGAATGCAACAGCGCTTTCGACGGAATACAACCGACATTCAAACAAGTGCCGCCGAGGGTGGGACGTTTTTCAACAATGGCGACCTTCAACCCCAACTGTGCGGCGCGAATAGCAGAAACATAGCCGCCCGGTCCTGCCCCAATTATTGTGACGTCGTAATTTGTGTCAGCCATGGTCTTAAGTCCTCATAATCTCTATTAAATATTTGCGCCTACATATCCAGCATGATGCGTTGCGGATCTTCAATGCATTCTTTTATGCGCACCAACATTGAAACCGCCTCACGGCCGTCGATGATGCGGTGATCATAACTATGCGCAAGATACATCATCGGGCGTATTTTGATTTCATCACCAACCACCCACGGGCGTTTGACGATATTGTGCATGCCGAGAATGCCGGATTGCGGCGCATTGATAATCGGCGTCGACAACATCGAGCCGTAGATACCGCCATTGGTGATGGTAAAACTTCCGCCGGTCATTTCATCAAGCGCCAGTTTTCCATCGCGCGCGCGCCTGCCAAAATCTTTGATGTTTTTTTCAATATCGGCAAAGCTCATCTGATCGGCATCGCGCAAGATAGGCACAACCAAGCCTGTCGGCGTGCCAACCGCGACACCAATGTCGTAGTAATTTTTATAGACAATTTCATCGCCTTGAATTTCAGCATTCACGGCTGGGAATTCTTTGAGAGCGACGATTGCAGCTTTAATAAAATAGCTCATGAAACCGAGCCGCACGCCGTGGGTCTTCTCAAATTTTTCCTGGAATTGAGCACGGGCTGCCATCACCGCCGACATATCGACCTCGTTGAAGGTGGTCAGTATGGCTGCGGTGTTTTGAGCATCCTTCAACCGGCCGGCGATCACTTTACGGAGGCGGGTCATTTTCACCCGTTCTTCACGTGGACCAGCCGGAACGGATGGAATTTGATGGCGCGCAGCACCGTTATTTGCTGCCGGTGCAGGTGTTGGCTGAGGTGCCGCAGCGGGCGTTGGAGCTGCAACTGCACCACCTGATTTTTGATAGGCCAAGACATCGCCTTTGGTCAGGCGACCATCTTTGCCGGTCGCCGGAATTTGAGTGGCATCATAGCCTTCATCTTCAACAAGCTTACGAACAGCTGGGGACATCTGCACGCCATCGCTGGAAGCAATTGGCGTCGGGGCTTGTGCCGGAACCTCAGCAGCAGGGGCTGGCTGAGTCGCACCGCCGGAACTACCCAAACGGCCCAATATTGCGCCTACTTCAACTTCGCTGCCAACTTCCGCCAAAATTTCAGTAAGCGTTCCGGCAGAAGGCGCATTGACCTCCATTGTCACTTTGTCGGTTTCAAGCTCAAGCAAAGGCTCGTCTTGGGCAACCACATCGCCAACAGATTTTAGCCAACTTGCCACAGTACCCTCGGTCAGGCTTTCGCCCAATACCGGCACAACGATATCAACGGCTGGTCCACTATCGCCGTCAGTGGTCGCA
>CAJXJM010000229.1 GCA_913054205.1 uncultured Rhodospirillaceae bacterium | reverse complement strand
AGCTGAAAAAGCGCCGGAGATTGATCTTTCCCACATGTATGTCGATAACGCTGCTATGCAATTGGTGCGTAATCCTAAGCAGTTCGACGTTATCGTGACGACCAATATGTTTGGTGACATTTTGTCCGATTGCGCGGCGATGTTGACCGGCTCGCTCGGTATGCTGCCATCAGCTTCGCTTGGTGCGCCAGATGAAAATGGCCGCCAAGCCGCTTTGTACGAGCCTGTACATGGCACGGCGCCAGATATTGCGGGTCAAGGCATTGCCAATCCGTTGGCACAAATCCTCAGCTACTCAATGCTGTTGCGTTACTCGTTCGATATGTTTGAAGATGCTGACTTTATTGATCAAGCCGTTCAAAACGTGCTGGAGAAGGGCTTGCGTACAGGCGACATCATGGGTGACGGCTCAACCAAGGTAACGACCTCGGAAATGGGTGATGCGATCGTTAAGGAACTCGACAAACTAGCAGCTTAAATATATGCCCCCTGAGATTGGGAAAATTCAAGAGGGGGGCGTGAATAACGCTCCCTCTCATTTTATGGGAGGGGGCAATTGGAGAATTAAAATGGGTTTTAAATATGCAGTTGTCGGCGCGACCGGCAATGTGGGACGTGAAATTTTACAAATATTGGCTGAGCGGGAAGTGCCTGCCGAGGATGTGACGGCGATTGCGTCATCGAGATCGGTCGGCGCCGAAGTTTCGTACGGCGAAGACGACGTGCTTAAAGTTGAGGAATTAACAGCGTTTGATTTTGAAGGGACTGATATTGTGCTGTCGAGTCCGGGCGCCAAGGTTTCTGCTGAATTTGCGCCGCGGGCAGCGGCTGCGGGTGCGGTGATCATCGACAATACATCTCATTTCCGGATGGATCCGGATGTGCCGTTGGTCGTGCCGGAAGTAAACCCAGAAGCCATTGGCGAGTTTCGCAACAAAAATATTATTGCCAACCCCAATTGCTCAACCATTCAATTGGTTGTGGCTCTCAAGCCCTTACACGATCTGGCCGGTATTCGCCGGGTTGTTGTTTCCACCTATCAATCGGTTTCGGGTGCCGGTAAAAGTGCCATGGATGAGCTGTTTAATCAGACCAAAGGCATTTACATGAACCAGCCGGAATCCAAATTCCAGGAAAATTTTCCAAAACAGATTGCGTTTAATACCATTCCGCATATCGATAGTTTTATGGAAGATGGATTTACCAAAGAAGAATGGAAAATGATGGTTGAGACCAAAAAAATTCTTGATCCGAAAATTCGCCTAACGGCGACCTGTGTCCGTGTGCCGGTTTTTGTCGGCCATGCTGAAGCAGTAAATATTGAATTTGAAAATTCTATATCGACGAAGGAAGCGCGCAAAGCATTGCGCGCGGCCGAAGGTGTCGTGGTGGTGGATCATCGGGTCGAGGAGGGCTACGTCACTCAGGCCGAATGCGCGGGTGAAGATCCGGTTTATGTCAGCCGTATTCGTGATGATATGACGGTTGAGAATGGTCTGAGCCTTTGGATCGTGGCTGATAATTTGCGCAAAGGCGCAGCCCTCAACACGGTGCAAATCGCCGAGACATTAATTAGGGACTATCTGTAATTAAGTGCCAATAATTAAGTGACTGTCACTTAATTAAGGAAGTTGTGAATTTGTGTGAATTCGGTGACTGTCACTTAATTGCGGTGCCGGTTAATCGAACATCGCGTCGATGTCACCCTGGGATTGTGCGTCCGGGTCTTTGCGTCGCTCGTCACCTGAATAAAGGTGGTCTTGTTTGCGACGGCGGTCAGGACCGAAATAACTTTTGCATTCGATATAAGGACGCGGGCGTTCGAAAACGGCGCGGATACGGGCAAAAAGTGTTCGCACTGACAATGGTTTAATCACCATCTCGTTAATGCCGGCGTCCCGTGCCATTGTGACTTTGTTCTGAATGGCCGGTGACCATAATGATCGGTACATATTGGTTGGGGCTGTCGTCTCCCGTTCGCACCAGCTTGACGAAGTCGATACCATCCAAAGGCTGCATTTCCCAATCGACAAGAATGATATCCGGCTCGAAGGTTTTCATCGCCGAAAAGGCCAGCGCACCATCGGCGGCTTCCGCCATTTCCAGCACACCAAGTGCACGCAATAATTGCTTCAAGATAATCCGCATGAAGGGATTATCTTCGACAATCAAAAATTTAACGTTGCTGATATCTAATTTTGCCAAGCGGAAGGGACCTGTCATAAATATTGAAACATGATTTAAATAATCAATAAATCATCGTAGTGGTTATATAGGTATTAGCTATGATAGGAGACAACAAATAAAGCAAAAAAAATTTGATTTATGGCATTAAAGGTGGTTTTCAAGGACGAGGATCTTTTGATCAAAAACACCAAAAAACATATCAAAAATAAAAATCTCGGGGAGAACAAGTAAGAGGCACCAGGCACGCAAGGCCTGGGATCCTTGTCGTGACGTATCGCGGCGGCGATACTCCTGGCGCCTCATAGAGCCGGCCAGGCTCCGAGTACATTCCAGTGTCTCCTGCTCCACCCGCTTCCTTGCAACGCACCCTTGGGAGAGAGACAGTTGCAATTCCACTGATGTGTCCGATTTTCAACTCAACCGTTGCCGGTCAAATCTGCCATCGTACCGATCGGCGGCGCTGCCTTATTTCATAACGCAACGCACCTACGGAGAGGTAAAACAGTAATCCGTTGGTCAGGCCACCAAAGCTTAACTATTCTACCGATCCTTCGGCCCAGTCTGAAGATTGGCGTTTCCGGGACCGAAATCCCTTCATCAAATCTTCGCCCGAGCCGTTGGACTTCCGTCCGTCCGCCACGCCAGGGAGACGAGACAAACCGCCGGCACCCGAAGTCTTTTAAAACTTCTTTCTCGTTTGATCCTCTAGCGCACGCCTCCAAAGGAAGCCCACCACCAAAAGGATCAATCGATCAAGTTGTTCCGAAAGATCTCCAGCTACGCCTTCAATCCAACAAATCGACCGCTAAGTAAATCCGAAGATTTACCAGTGATATACCTGCCGTCTTGAAGTTGTTTTTCTTCCCTCCTGTTCCAAGCTTACCGATCAATCTCGCGAAAAATCTGTAAATTTGGTGCCAACTCAGAAAGAAAAAACAATAAAGACGCTTTCACGTACAAGAGACATTCTGAGTAAGTTGAAATAATTATTCAATAAAAAAATAGTATAGAATTGAAAAAAACTGTGTATAAATTAGTTATATTTTCACAATTGACGCACAACTTATCCACAATTCTATCAACAGTTAAGTAAATAATCAGTATTATCTTAATCTATACTTGAAAAATGGATGACAAAATTGAAGTAATTATACTTATTATACTGAAAGATGCTAAATACCTTGAGATTAAGCTCTGAAATTACCACGTTATTTGTTGTTGGGATTTACGATGTGGTTGCGTTGACTTGGCATCTAGGAGGGGCTAAACCAAATGATGTTATTGTCATAAGACATTAATTTTATTTATTAAATGTCACTTTTTGTTTGTCGGGGATGAACTTCCGACCTAGAGGGTTTTCAATTTTAAGCGAGGCTTTGTCGATGAGTACGGGAAACCGTCCGCTTTCTCCACATTTACAGATTTACAAACCGCAAATAACGTCGGTTTTGTCGATCTTACATAGGATGACAGGTGTTGGCCTTGCGGTCGGCGCTCTGATGTTGGTCTATTGGTTAAATGCTGCGGCTTATGGCCCCGAGGCATTTGAGCGTGCCCAATCGTTTCTGGCTCACTGGTTTGGCCGGTTGCTGTTGTTTGGCTGGACCTGGGCTCTTTTTTTTCATCTCTGCAATGGCATCCGTCATATGTTTTGGGATGCAGGCCTCGGCCTCGAACTTCCGCAAGTTCGCGCGACGGGCTGGTTTGTCTATATCGCTTCGATCGTATTGACGTTCCTCGCCTGGGCCGCCGGATACGGCATGTTGGGGGGATCATAGGATGAGTTTACGTTCAGATTTAGGACGCGTCCGGGGTCTTGGAAGTGCCAAAGATGGCACCGCCCATTGGTGGGCCCAGCGTGTAACAGCTGTTGCTCTCATCCCTCTCAGTATTTGGTTTATTTATTCCGCCGTCACGTTGGTTGGGATTGATCGCGCTGGATTTAAAGAATGGCTGAATGCACCCGGCAGTATTTTGCTGATGTCACTTTTTGTCATCGCGTTGTTCCACCACATGCAATTGGGTCTACAGGTCGTTGTTGAAGACTATGTTCACACCGAGAGAAACAAAATTGTCCTATTGGTCCTAAATAAATTAACGGCGGTTTTCTTGGCTGTATCGAGCATCATCGCCCTCATTAAAGTTGCCTTCGGAGGCTAAAAGTCAAAATGACTGAATCATATGAAATCATCGATCACGTACATGATGTGATTGTTGTTGGCGCAGGCGGCGCTGGCCTAAGGGCGACACTCGGAATGACCGCAGCCGGATTGAACACCGCTTGCATCACCAAAGTATTTCCCACCCGCAGCCATACGGTTGCCGCCCAAGGCGGCGTTGGTGCTTCTCTTGGAAATATGCAGCCGGACAGTTGGCAATGGCATATGTTTGACACGGTCAAAGGCGCTGATTGGCTGGGTGATCAAGACGCCATTGAATATATGTGCCGGGAAGCAGTGCCTGCTGTCTATGAGCTGGAGCATTTTGGTGTGCCGTTTTCGAGGACTGAAGATGGTAAAATTTATCAGCGCCCCTTCGGTGGTCACATGCGGGACTTTGGCGAAGCGCCGGTCGAGCGCGCCTGTGCCGCTGCAGATCGCACAGGCCATGCGATTCTCCACACGCTTTATCAGCAATGCTTGAAGCATAACGCCGAATTCTACATTGAATATTTTGCCATCGATTTGATCATGGATGATGATGGTTCCTGCCGCGGCGTGATGGCCTGGGATTTGGCCGATGGCACCATCCACCGTTT
>CAJXJM010000228.1 GCA_913054205.1 uncultured Rhodospirillaceae bacterium | reverse complement strand
ACGCTGTTTTATTCGACGCTCATTGGCGTGATCGTTTTCATTGTGATTGTGCCATTCTTCTGGAAACAGCCTAATCTCGGCGAGTTTTTGCTAATGTGCACGCAAGGCATTCTTGGCGCGATTGGACATCTTGCGCTGATTAAAGGTTTTAAATATGCCTCAGCGTCGGTGTTATCGCCGTTTTTGTATTCGCAATTGCTTGTCTCTGTGATCATCAGCGTGACGTATTTTACCGATCCTCTGACCGTAATGATGCTTGGCGGTGCTGGTTTGGTGGTTGCCAGTGGCGTTTATATCTGGCACCGGGAAATTTATTTGGCAGAAAACCCATAATAGTCGATTATAGTTTTCTGTTCTCAATCGATAAGGAAATACGTTTATTCTTTGCATTGCCTAATGAAAGCGATGTGACTAAAAAAGAGGTCCTTGAACTTTTTGATATAGGAATTTCCCGCATGGCGGCTGAAAAACAACTCGAATTTTTGATGAACGGCGAAGAGGCGCGCCAAGTCACGATTTCCAAGCTGGTGATCGCCGGCTGGACAGGCCGCAATGTTGAGGCCATGGAAGCACATATTGCCGAATTAGAAGAAATGGGTATTGCCCGGCCGAGTAAAACCCCGACTTTTTATCGCTGCACGGTCGATCAATTGACCACAGATGATATGATTCAAGTGATTGGCGATGATTCCAGCGGCGAAATTGAATTTATAATGGTGTCGCTCGAAGATGGTCTCTGGGTGGGGCTTGGTTCCGACCATACCGACCGTAAAATTGAAGCCATTGATGTCACAGTATCCAAGCAAATGTGCGCCAAACCGATCGCAAAAACGCTTTGGAAATATGATGACGTCAAAGATCACTGGGATGATTTGATGCTGAAATCGACAATCATCAATGATCGGTTCAAAGAAGACTATCAGGAGGGCCCGGTCACGACGATGCGGTCTCCGGAAGAACTCATCGCGCTCTACACAAGCGGCGGCGAATTGCCAGAAGGAACTTTGATGTTCTGCGGTACCTTGGCCGTCCAAGGCGGTGTGCGTCCGGCCGAATATTTTGACGCGACACTCACAGACCCTGTTTTAGGCCGTGAAATAAACTATCAATATCAGGCAGAGAGCCTGCCACCAGAGGAATAAGGAGTTCGAGAAATGGGAAAAGGAAAGCCGCATTTAGAGTTTGAAGCCTTGGATATGGATGAAGGATGGGAAGTGCCGCCGGGTTATCCGGAAGGCATGGAACAAAAAGTGCTGACCACGGATTTGGATGAAGAAGGTAAAACCGGCAGTCGTTCGCGTTTTTTACGCATCAAGCCGGGGGTATATTCAACCGCGCCGTTCATTCATGAACACTGGGAAGAAGTCTTTCTCTTTGAAGGCGACATGATCGTTGGTAATGACGAAAACGGTGAAGGCGGCGAAAAATTCAACGCGCCGACCTATGCCTGCCGCCCGCCCGGCGTCTATCACGGACCCTTTAAGTCAGACGGCGGCTGCGTCATGTTCGAGCTGCACTACTTCTACGAAGCCGATACTGAATAGCTAATTAGGTAACAAAATTAATCTACCCCGGGGTAGATTTTGGGGTTTACATTTGCCTTGTATTAATATATAAATAATTTATATAAAATAATTATCTAAATTATCCTCATGGGAATGTGGTGAAGAATGATCGAAAACCGACAAGATGACCTAACAATCACTCGGCCGGAATTTTTATCCGAGGACTCTGATGAAAAGTTTCGCAGCTTTATTTATAGTTTGCTGATTTCGTCGGTGCAGATGGAAAAATTGCGCGAACAAATCGGAGGTCTCATCGGTGTTAATGGCATCCAGTATCATATTCTGACTGTCATTGCTGAAAAGACACTGAAGGACCCGTTGCAAGGACAAATTACAGTCGGGGATGTCGCGCGCACGTTGCAGGCAGGGGCCACTCATATCACGATGGAAACCGGCAAGCTGGCAAAGCGCGGATTGCTGGAGAAGACCCCCAACCCGGAAGACCGCCGCAGCATACTTTTAACTTTGAGCGACAAAGGTCGGGCAGCGTTGAGATCTCTGGCCCCTTCCCGCCAGGAAATTAATAACACGATCTTTGATGGTTTTAATAAAGACGAGTTTGAAAGCTTTCATAAACTCATTTCAAAAATGGTTGGCACGACGTCCAAAGCTATTGTCGTTGCCGATAAAATAAAGGCGGAGCAAAGCATGCTTGGCACCGCCGCATAAAATATCTCAGTAAAATCTATAGCCAGATTAAGGAGTAGGAACATGTTGAAAACAGGTAAAGAACATCTCGAAGGTCTTAGGGATGGCCGTACGGTTTACATTGGCAGTGAGCGTGTTGATGATGTAACGACCCACCCGGCTTTTAAAAATGCGGCGCAAACGGTGGCCGCGCTCTATGACGTTAAACACGATCCTGAATTCAAGGATTTGTTGTCCTATGAGGAAGACGGTGAGCGCTATTCAATGTGGTTTTTGCAGGCTAAAACCCGTGATGATCTGCGCAAGCGGACAAAGGCCCATAAAAAAATTGCCGATTTGTCCTGCGGCTTATTTGGCCGCTCTCCCGATCATGTCTCCAGTTTTGTCACCGGCATGTCGACCAACCCGTCAGTCTTTGACACCGACACCTATAAGTTTGGCGACAACTTAATGGCCTATTACGATCACATGCGCAAAAACGATATTTTTGCGACATATGCTGTATTGCCGCCGCAAGCTGCACGAAATCCAGAATTTTATGAAAAGCAAAATATTCCTGTGCCAACCTTGCGCGTTGTCCGGGAAGATGATGATGGTGTGGTTATGTCGGGTATGAAAATGCTGGCTACGAGCGCAGTCTTTTGTGATGAAATTTGGGTCGGCAATCTTCTGCCGCTCGCTCCCAATCAAGTAAAAGAGGCCATCACCTGCGCAATTCCTTGTAACGTTGAAGGGCTATCTTTGTGGATGCGCCAACCGATCGCCCTAAATGCAAACAATGAATTTGATGCGCCTTTGACATGGAAATATGACGAGACCGACGTGCTCGTCATTTGCGATGAAGTCAAAGTGCCGTGGGAAAAAGTATTTGTCATGGATGACGCCATTCTGGCGCGGGAAATTTACATAAAAACACCGGCGCATTGTTATGGTAATCATCAGTCAAATGTTCGGTTTTGGGCAAAAATGCAGCTGATATTGGGTCTTTGTTCAAAGGTTACCCAGTCAACCGGTGCCGATCAAATTCCAGCCGTGCGCGAAATTCTGGGTCGTATGTCGGCTCAAGAATCAGCGCTTGCTGGCATGGTGCATGGACAGATTGAAGCTGCTGAGGAATGGCCGGAAGGCTATCTCACCTGCAATCGCCGGATGATGTACGCAGCTTTGGATTGGTGTACGGAAAATCCCTCTGCGATCGTTGATGAGCTGCGCACATTATGCGGCGGCGGCGTTTTCCAGATGCCGGGTAGCGTCAACATTATGCATGACGAAAAAATGCGCGAAACTTTTGAACAATATTTCCAAACACCGCAAATGGGAGCGCTGGACCGTATGAAACTTATGCGGCTGGCATGGGACTTTGTCGGTTCTGAATTTGCCGGTCGGCAACAGCAATATGAGAAGTTTTATGCCGGCGCGTCCTTTATTGTTCGAAACCATTCCCACCGGGAAACCGATTGGGGCTTTTTTGATGGCATCGTTGATGATTTCATGGCGGGCTATGATGTGCCCGAGCCAGCCAAATTGGCAGCAGAATAACGCGCGTTAAAGCTTTCCATTCGGCCCTCACCTTTGTATCGTTATAAAAACGCATCAAAGGTGAGGGCGGCATGGAAAGATCATTTCACAAAGAAATAGAACAACTTCGTCAAGGCGATAACGGCAAATTCCAAGGCGAAGGGATTTTGGCTGTCACCAAGGCTCTTTTGCAGTCTGGTGTCGCCTATGTTGGCGGCTATCAGGGCGCGCCGGTCTCCCACTTGCTGGACGTTCTGGTCCAGGCCAAAGATTTGATGGGTGAGCTCGGTGTCCATGTTGAGGCCAATTCAAACGAAGCCTCAGCAGCTGCAATGCTGGGCGCGTCGATCAATTATCCAATTCGCGGTGCCGTCACCTGGAAATCGATTGTCGGCACCAATGTCGCTTCTGATGCATTGTCCAATCTTGCGAGTCCCGGCGTAAAAGGCGGCGCGTTGATTATCTCGGGCGAGGATACCGGCGAAGGTGCCAGTGTCATCCAGGAGCGCACCCATGCATTTGCCATGAAATCCTCGATGTGGCTGCTTGATCCGCGTCCCAATCTTCAAAGCATGGTGGATATGGTCGAAAATGGTTTCCAACTTTCAGAAGCCACCAACACACCGGTTATTTTGGGGCTCCGTATACGGGCCTGTCACGTGCAAGGGGAATTCACGACAAAAAACAACAAAAAATCGCCGATCAATACCATCGACAAAGCGGATGATCCGGCAGCGTTTGAATATGATCGTCTGGCCCATCCGCCTGCGATCTATGCCCAGGAGAAGAAAAAAGTTGAAGAACGCCTCCCAGCGGCCCGAAAATTTATTGTCGATAGAAAATTGAACGAATTTTTTGACGGACGTTACGACAATCTCGGTATTATTTTGCAAGGCGGTCTTTTTAATACGCTGGTCAATCGCTTGAATGTGTTGGGTCTTGGCGATCAATTTGGCAATTCTGATATTCCGCTGATGCTGCTCAACGTGCCGCATCCGCTGGTGCCCGATCAGATCACCGAGTTTTGCGCCGGCAAAGATGCGGTTTTGGTGCTGGAAGAGGGCAATCCAAAATTCATCGAGCACCAAATTCACACAATACTGCGAAAAGCCGACATTCAGACAAAAGTTTATGGCGAGGATATTTTTCCGACCGGCGGCGAATACAACGCTGAAGTGATCACCAATGGCATGGTCGACTTCCTCGGCGAAGTGGAACACCTGGCGAT
>CAJXJM010000227.1 GCA_913054205.1 uncultured Rhodospirillaceae bacterium | reverse complement strand
TTTAATAATGTGGAAGCGTGTGTGTTTGAGATGGTCGAGCAATTGATCGAGATTCTTCACGGTATTTTCGGTGATATTCTTACTATCGAGTTCGGGTGTCACGAGATCGATGATCCGATCTATTTCAGTTGCCAATTGGTTGAGGCGTTGTTGATTAATGACATCGTTCATGTCACCAATTTTCCGCCAATGCTCCGCCTTACGCAAGCCGTCGACAGCAGCGGATTTGAGCGCGTTTGGAACTTGAAAGTTGGGTATTTTGCTCACGCGGCTGGGATCTTTGTAGCGGTCGGGGCCCAAATAGTCGCCGGTGACAATAAAGGGCTGGCGCTCATGTATGAGTTTATCAATACGACTAGAGATTTGATTGGCTGAAAATGGCTTAGCGATCAAAAAATCAAAACCAGTATTGATAATTTTTGTGATCAATTCCTGTTCGGGATTCCAGGCCATTCCCATGACCGGAAGGTAGGGATCGTTCCCCATGCGTTTGTTGCGAATAGCGGAAATTAATTCACATGTATCTTGATCTGGTATGTCGACATCAACGATAAGAAGGTTTGGCAGATCTTTTAAATTGATGGCATCCACAAGCAGATCTAGATCTTCTGAAATCCGAACGTTGCGAAATCCTTTTGAAAAAAGAACAGTTTTTAGACTCTGTCTTATGCCCTTGTCACATGCGATGACATGAACTTCCGCCTGACCATAATCGATTTTTGCCATTTTTTTTTATCACTATTTGGAGCGCAAAATGTATCGCAATAATAGCATTTAATCGATTTCCCATCCATCAGTTTTTTTGGAAGATACGGACACATCCATTGCGGTTGAGCATGGAAATCTGTGTGGAAGATATTTTGCGGTCACCCTGAACCAACTGAATAGTGTTTTTGTTCAATGCTTTGGCCATTGCTGGTTTAATTTGCTCCGCGATGCCTATTAAATTTAATTTACCGCGCTGATCCGACTTAATCGGCGTGGCTTTTAATTTTCGGAACAATGCTTCTCGGAGTCTCGGTCCGTACCGGCAAGCATAGGCAGCTTTTTTATCATCGCTAAACCAAAGCGAAACACCTACGACCTGCCGGATATTGCGCTTGTTATTGTCTGTGGCAGTGACTATCACGGGAGAAAGGAGGATTTCACTCACATTTTTGTAGGTGGCAACGGCAACCACCGGCGTTTTTGCTTTTCGAATCGCTTGCTTGGTAGCATTGCCTTCATTGCTATAAATCGCCCATCCCCAGACGGCGATATTTACGGAGACGATGATGCCGATTAAAAAAACTCTCATAGTCGCATTCCTCTTTTTGCTTTTATATTGCAGCAAAAATGTTTGGAGCTACAAGGGTTAACCTATTGGTATATTACTCTCTTTTTGGCGCTTCGGTTTACACGTAGAACATTTTATGAGTAAAATCTTATGCAATTCAAGTATTAATAGAATATGTCCATGACTGTCGAAATTATAGTTTTTTGATAAGGACTGGTGATGTTCGATGAAAAAATTGTTCCATTGATTGAGGCCTCCGCGCCCTTCCTGGGGCCGATGCTTGTGTCGCTTGGATCGATTTTTTTGATCTACCTCATCCTAAAATCGAAAAAGAAAAAAAAGCTCACCAAGCGCGAAAAATATTTAGACAAAATCGATAAAATCAAGTCGGGTGGATAGAGCCATCCGCTTTTTTCTCGAACTTCGACATTGCTTCTTCCAGTACACTATTGTCGATCCAAAAAAATTGTAACATGATGCGCCTTGGAGCTGAGTGGCACCCACTCGCATGTTTAAATGATAGAGAGACAATGGCCGGACAAACTATTTCAGTACCTTATAACAGTGACGCCATACCAGCTTACTGTGCTGAACCTGGCAACGGATCAGATGTAGGCGTCGTTATCGTTAGTGCAATCTTTGGCGTTGATGATGATACCAAAAAAATATGTGATGATTTAGCCGCTGAAGGATATCCGGCGCTGGCTCTGAATATGTTTTGGGAAGACGATGACCCGGACGTTATTGCCATTTCTCCGGAAGGGGCGGAACGGGGTAAAGCGCGGGCTGGTCGAGTGGATCGCGCTGCCGGCAATGCCTATATTGGTGCCTGCATTGAAGATCTGAAATCGCGAGCCTCTTGCAATGGAAAAATTGTTGTCATGGGATTTTGTTTCGGCGGACCCTATGTTGTTCAATCCGCGGCGCGTCACGGCATTGATGGCGGGATTTCTTTTCACGGATCTTTCGTTGAGAAGTTTCTCGGTGAATTTGAGAATATTTCCTGTCCCCTAGACTTTCACTATGGTGACAACGATGCGGTCGCTCCGATGGAGGCCATCGATCAAGTTAGGTCCGCCTGCGATCAGCGTGATGATGCTGAGGTATATGTTTATCCGGGCGGTGAGCATGGCTACATGTTTCCAAATCGCGGCGCGGGCTATCAAGCAGAGGCGGCTCAATTATCCTGGCAACGTGCCCTCGAATTTCTAAGAAAAATATAAGCTGGGCTGGACTTCTTTCATGACAGATAAAATATTAAGCAAAGTCGAAGATGGTATTGGCTGGATCATTTATAATAATCCTGAGCGCCGAAACGCTGTTTCCCTTGCAATGGCCGAGAAAGTAGCCGAGGTGATAAAAAGCCACGGCGAGGATGACGAAGTGCGCGTGGTGATCATTCGCGGCGAAGGCGGAAGGTCCTTCGTCGCCGGTCAAGATATTTCCGAGTTTGAGGAATTGCGATCAACGCCGGAAGGTGTTGCGCGCTACGAGCGGATTACCAACGCTATGTATCAGGGGGTGCGGAATTGCCCAAAGCCTGTGATTGCGATGATTGAAGGCTACTGCATGGGCGGTGGCATGGCTCTGGCCTGTGCCTGTGATATTCGCATTTGCTCCGATAATTCTATATTTGGTATTCCCGCCGGGCGTCTCGGTATTGGTTATCGACCCAACTTTACCCGCTGGGTGGTTGAGGTTGTTGGCGCCTCGACTACAAAAGAAATCCTCTTTACCGCCCGTCGTTATGATGCCACAGAGGCGTTACAGATCGGTCTCGTCAATCGGGTGACCTCGGTGGAGGAGCTGGCGGGCTTTGTTCAGGATTATGCTCTAGCCATCGTAGAAAATGCACCGCTATCGTTGCGGGCTTCCAAAGGCATCGTGAATATGGTCGGCGACAGCCCAGGCGAATGGGACCGCGAGGCGATGCAAGAACTCGTCGATGCCTGTTCCAATAGCGAAGATTATATCGAAGGCCGCCGTGCCTATATGGAAAAGCGCACTCCCGAATTCAAAGGTAAATAGTTAAGATTGTAATAGGTGTACGAGGTACATTTATTACATTAGCGTTCTCTGAAAGCTGTGTCGCTGGCATTGAGAAACGGGTCCAGAATATATTCCAATAGGCGTTTCTGATGTTGTCGATGCCGCTGATGACCTCGCGTTGCTGGCCGGGTGGCAGTCGATCAAGCATTCAACCCATTGAAGCTGTTCCGATAGATAGTGCTGCCAATTAAATTTCATTTTTTGGCTCCCAACTGTCACCCAACGTCTAACACGTATATTACCTATAGTTGATACAGATATCAACTAGGGAACACCCTAGTTGTAGGGTTGGGAGTATTCACGTTTGTGAGATCGGCTTAATAGCCAATTGCGCAGCCATCTTTGCGCGGGTCCGAACCGCCCCGTAAAACGCCACTTTCCCAATCAATCCAGATAGCTTGTGCACCACCAACGGGTCGATTTGAGATATAGGTTCCGTGGCCCAGTGCTTCTAAATCGGCCCGGACACTCTCCGGCAATCCACTTTCAACCTGAACACGTTCAGCTGGATCATCAACATCGGGAAAGACTCTGGTGAAATCGATCGCTTCCTGCAGGTCCATATCCCACTCAAGCAGATTGGTGATCAAATGAGCATGGCCACAAGCCTGATATTGGCCGCCCATCACGCCAAATGGCATTTGCGCTTTGCCGTCTTTCATCAACATGCCTGGGATGATTGTGTGGAGCGGGCGTTTATTTGGCGCGATACAGTTCGGGTGATCAGGATCAAGTGAAAAGCCCATGCCTCGATTGTGGAGCAGGACGCCCGATTTTGGCGCAACCTGAGTGCTGCCAAAGGGAAAGAATAGCGTGTTGATAAAGCTGACCGCATTGCGATCTTTATCAACCACCGTCAGATATACAGTATCTTTGTGATCGCTGAGTTCGGACGGCGGCATTTCATCCATTCGTTTGGTTCTATCGATGAGTTTGCGTTGGTTTGCTGCATGTTCTTCAGAAAGCCAGCGCTCTACAGGCACATCCGTCTGAGTCGGATCAGCAAGGACAGCATTTCTATCCCGATAAGCGAGGCGGGCGGCTTCAATTTCGAGATGAAGACGCTCAGCCGAAAGCGGGTCAAGCTTACCCAAATCCATTTCTTTCAAAATATTGAGGATTTCCAAGGCGACAATTCCTTGACCATTGGGCGGGCATTCCCAAACTTCATAGCCTTTGTAATCAGTTTTAATCGGGGTGACAAAATCACCTTTCATATTGGCAAAATCTTCCATCGTGTGAAGGCCGCCTTTGCCTTGCAGGAAAGAGACAATGTCTTCTGCGACCCAACCTTCATAAAATCCAGCTCGACCGTTTTCGGCGATATGTTCGAGTGTTTTGGCAAGCAATGGCAATTTGACGATTTCGCCGATTTCCGGCGCGCGACCGTCTTTGAGATAGTAGCGTGCTGCCGTTGGATCTTTTGCAAGATCATCCACCCAATCGGTCCAATCCGCATGCACGCGGTGGTGAACAGGAAAACCTTCATGGGCAAACCGAATGGCCGGTTGCAGGACATCACCAAGAGACATCGTTCCATGCGCTTCGATCAATTGTGACCAGCCATCTATCACGCCAGGGATTGTGACGGAATGAGGGCTGATGCGTTCAATTTTACTAATGCCCTGATCAGCGTA
>CAJXJM010000226.1 GCA_913054205.1 uncultured Rhodospirillaceae bacterium | reverse complement strand
CATTCTATTGGCAGACCGTGGCAATCCCAGCCCGGCACATAATTGGAATCTTTGCCGAGCATTTGCTGCGAGCGCACGATGACATCTTTGAGAATTTTGTTGAGCGCATGACCGATATGCAGATTGCCATTGGCGTAGGGAGGGCCATCATGGAGGATGAACTTTTCGCGTCCCTTGGCATTTTCGCGAAGACGCTTGTAGAGGTCGAGCTTCTTCCAGCGTTCAAGCAATTCCGGCTCACGCTTGTTTAGGCCGGCTTTCATCGGAAAGTCGGTTTTGGGCAAATACACTGTGCTTTTATAATCAACACTCATAAAATTAGTCTCTCTTAGTATTCTTTTTAAGTGCTCTCATGCTCTATAGATTCCTTGGCCAGGATTTCTTTAGATTGGGCACAATCCTTTTTTATTTGAGCGGTCAGCTCTTCAATTCCATCAAATTTGTGCTCGGGCCGAATATAGTCGACCAAAGCGACACGTAAATGCGCGCCATAAATATCTTCATCGAAGTCAAACAAATGCGCTTCTAAAACACATTTGTCGCCATTGAAGGTGGGTCTATAGCCCAAATTTGCCACCCCGTCATGCCAAACCGTATCCGGTCCTCGATCTATTCCAGCCTGGATCGCGTAGACGCCGATCTTAGGTCGGGTGTTGGTGTCCAATTCTATGTTCGCTGTCGGAAAACCAATTGTCCGACCGCGTTGATCGCCTTGGGCAACGCGGCCTTCAATTTCAAAGCGTCGGCCTAAAAGCCGGGCTGCATCGCGTGGTTTGCCAGCGGCTAGAAATTCGCGAATTCGGGTAGAGGATATGATTTCTCCATCTTGGTCCAAGACCTGCTTAATGCCGCTGGTGCCAAAGCCAAAGTGGATGCCCTTGGCGCGCAAAAATTCAGTTGTTCCGACGCGATTGTGGCCAAATACAAAGTCAAAGCCCGATACGACATAAGATGCTTCAAATCCCTGCACCAGCACGCGGCTGACAAAATCCTCAGCCGTTACTTTGGCAAATTCGAGATCAAAATGAACCACCACCAAAAATTCGACGCCCATAACTTCAATTTGGCGGGCCTTTATATGGAATGGCGTCAGTCGAAATGGCGGCTCACCCGTGTTAAAAACCATCCGCGGATGAGGTTCAAACGTCAGGACACCCCATGGTATCCCTCGTTCATGCGCAAATCTGCCAGCTCGGTTGATCACCTCACTATGGCCAAGATGAACGCCGTCAAAGTTGCCAATGGCGATGGCTCCATTGCGGTGATCTTCTGAAAGTTCGTTATAATGTCGGTATATGCGCATGCGGGCAGGAAATTGCCCGTGCAACCGTTATGGGTCAAGGAAAAATTGCAGAATAATTGACAATATGATGCAGGATGGGTGGCATTAGAATTAAATTAGCCACGTGCTGTTAACGCATTTATAATATTGATTGATTTGAAGGATTTCTGTGTAGAGCCGTTCCGCTGTCGCAAGATTTCCATTGCGGTGCAAATCAAATGCTTCCTGAAATAGGTGTTCTATATTCTGCGCATTCGTCATTGGCGTAGTATTGGCGATATATCTGAAGATTTGAATAAATTTAAGCGTCGCCGCCAAATACCAGTAAAACTTTGGTGAATTTCTGGGTGTTGTTAATCCAGCTACCGTCCGTTAGATTCTAGGCCAACTTAAAGAATAACAATAAATAAAAAGATGGGGCCAAAGTGGATGAATAAATCCGCGAAGATAAAATCTGCCGAAGAGATACTGGAAAGCAAACGCGGCGGAATGGACTACCGCGTGCCGACGCTGGATGGTGATTATAAGCTCGGCCTGAGTTCCCTGACGCGGATTGCCAAGATGGCGTTAGGCTACCGGGTTCAGTTTCCCTTGGCCATCGCCGCGGTCATCATCGCGGCGATGTTTCAATTGTATATTCCGCGCTTTTTGGGCGAAGCTGTCGATCATGCGACGGGCTTGCTCGGCGGCGCTCAAGCTTCCGGCAGTGCGGCCGAAGAAGCGCTGTGGACAGCGGCGATGTTCCTGATCGGCGCCTCGATTTTGCGCGGCCTATTTACCATGCTGCACAACTATCTTGGCGAGTCTCTTGGCCAGCAGATCGCATATCAGCTGCGCCTGGCCTACTTTGAAAAATTGCAGCGTTTGAGCTTCTCCTATCACGACAAAGTTCACTCGGGTGATTTGATGACTCGCGGTATGCTGGATATCGAAGGTGTGCGTCGATTTATCGAACATGGCATTTTGCGGCCCATTTTACTGCTTATGTTGGTCGGCGCAGGCGGGTATCTTTACATGGGTGCCGACCTTGTTTTAGGTCTGCTCAGTCTAAGTTTTGTGCCATTCGCCTTATGGCGGGCTTCGGTGTTTCGTCTGAAATCCCGTGCCCTTTGGCGGCAATTGCAGGAGCGACTATCCCTCCTTACCCGCGTGATGGAGGAAAACCTCGGCGGCATCAGAGTGGTGCGTGCTTTTGCCGCGCAAAATTTTGAAATTCAAAAATTTGATGAATCCTCCGAAAAAGCGCTGGCGATTGCGATAGAACGCGTCGGTGTGCGCTATGCTAATACTTCCATCATGACTTTCGCCTATTTCCTGGCGATGGGTTTGGTGTTGTGGGTCGGTGGCTTGAAAGTCATGGACGGCGAAGTGACGGTAGGCGAGCTCACCCAGTTCCTGGCATTTATGACCGTGCTGCAAATGCCCATTCGGCAGACCGGAATGGTGATCAACGGCATAGCCCGGGCTTCTGTTTCCGGTGTGCGCCTATTCGAGATATTGGATATTGAACCCGCGGTCCAAGATAATTCTGATGCTGAAGAATTGCAGATCGGCGAAGGTGTCTTGCGGTTCGAGAATGTTTCGTTTTCTTATATGGAGACATCGGCTGAGACTGCCGAGCACTATCCGGACGACGCGACGATAAAAGATATTAATTTTGAAGTTAAAGCAGGCAGTACTGTTGGGATTGTCGGCCCGCCGGGCAGCGGCAAATCGACCATCGCGCACCTGATTCCAAGGTTCTATGATGTGACTTCGGGTAAAATTACAATTGATGGTCAGGATATCCGCGATGTCACCTTGGATAGCCTGAGAGCCGCCGTCGGCGTTGTGCAACAGGACACCTTCCTGTTTACCTCTGAGATTGATGCCAATGTTGCTTACGGCGAGCCTTGGGCGGAGCGGGAACGGGTGGTGAGCGCCACAGAAGCATCTCAGCTTCATGCCTATATTGAAAACCTGCCGGAAGGCTATGACACCATTGTTGGCGAGCGCGGCGTCTCCTTGTCAGGCGGCCAGCGGCAGCGCCTCTCGATTGCCAGAAGCGTGATGTTATCACCGCAATTTATGGTGTTTGATGACTCAACAGCAGCCATAGATGCCGCGACAGAGCAGCGTATCCGCGTTGCCCTCAAAGAAGTTACAAAGGAACGCGCAACGATTATCATTTCGCACCGCCTAAGCTCGCTCATGCATGCCGATGAAATTTTGTTCTTAGATGAAGGCAGCATTGTCGAGAGAGGAAATCACGACAGCTTGATAGAATTGGGTGGCCGCTACAAAGCGCTATACGATCTGCAGTCGGGCCAGGTGAGTGAGGACGTCGATGGCTAATATGTCAGACATCGGCGGTAACATCTCGAAAGGCAGCGTCACATCGACCGGCAGCATGCGCGGCGAGGAAATGTTTGGCTCGGTTTTCGATGGCAATGTTATCCGCCGCTTTATCGAATTTGTTAAGCCCTACCGGAAAACGATCTACATCGCCTTTGTTGCGGTCCTGATCTATACCTTCACCCAAATTGCCATTCCGTTGCTTATTCGAGATGCCGTCGACAGCACGGTCGGTAAAGGCAAAGACGGCTACGATCTATTGATCACTGCCGTTCAGGTGTTTTTTGTTGTCGTGACCATCAATTATATATCGAACTATTTTCAGCTGACGATTGTCGCCAAACTGGCAGAGCGCATTTTGATAGATATGAGGCGCGCCATGTACGTTCACCTCCAGGAAGTTTCACTTTCCTTCATGGATAAAACCGAGGTCGGCCGTCTGATGTCGCGCCTGCAAGGGGATGTGAACTCTATTCAAGAGTTCCTGGAAACGTCGATATTTGCGATTGGTGATTTTATTTTGCTGATTGGTATCGTTATCGTTTTATTGGTGCTTGATTGGCAGTTGGGCTTGCTCACCTTATCAGTGGTGCCGGCACTTTTCATCGTCCGTATGGTCTGGTTGCCGATTGCGAAGAGAGCCTTTATGCGGGCGCGAGAGACCTCCTCGATCGTGAACGCGTCTCTCGCCGAAAATATCAATGGCGTTCGAACCGTTCAGGAAATGACCCGCCAGGGTGTCAATTTTGGATTATTTGAAGAAAAAGCCCAAGATAATCTGCGGTCTCATCTCAAGGCCGTGAAATTGGCGCAAATCATGGTGCCAACGGTTGATACATTAACGGGATCGGCGATGGCAATTGTCATCATTGTCGGCGGTAATCTGGTGCTTAAAAGCAGCCTTGATCTCGGCATTATGGTGGCGTTCCTGTTCTACGTTCAGCGTTTTTTTGATCCCATTCGCTCACTGACCATGCAGTACAGCGTCATGCAGCGGGCGATGGCGTCCGGCCAACGCATTTTTGAAGTGCTCGATGTAAAAGTCGAAGTGCAAGACAAACCAAACGCCGAACCCTTGGGCGAAACCGATGGTTCAGTGGTTTTCAACAATGTCACTTTTGGATATTTGCCGGATCAGCCAATTCTTAAAAACATCTCTTTTGAGATCAAACCGGGCGAAACGGTAGCGCTTGTTGGGCCGACCGGGTCGGGCAAGACGTCAACCACCGCTTTGCTGCATCGCTTTTACGATATTTGGGAAGGCGAGATCAAAATTGGCGGCAAAGATATCCGCGATGTCACGCAAGATAGTCTTGGCGAAACTGTGGCGATGGTGCTGCAAGAACCGTTCTTA
>CAJXJM010000225.1 GCA_913054205.1 uncultured Rhodospirillaceae bacterium | reverse complement strand
GCGTCAATACGGTTTCCCCAGGTGGCATTGCAACCGGCATTTTTGGTAAAAGCCGGGGCATGAGCGACAAAGAAGCCGACGAGGTTGCGGCGCGTGTTGAAAAGGTATTTGTCGATCGTCAACCGATTCCACGCGCCGGAACGCCTGATGATATCGCCAATGCCGTGCTGTTTTTATGCAGCGATGAAGGCAGCTTTATCACCGCACAAGACCTGATCATTGATGGCGGCGCGACATCCGGACGCTGGGGGGAAACCTTGCAAAAAGCCAATGCGGATATTCGGCGGGCGATTTCCGGCGAGGACTGAACTTCGCATTAATTCTTGTGGTTTGCGCTATAATTGGCGTAAAACAGGGGCCATATTCCAACAATTGCAGAAAAATTGATGACCGAAATTCGAGTTGTAGCGCTATATCACTTCGCCAAGCTGGAGGACTATCAGGATCTCCAGGCACCGTTGCTGGAAAAATGCCTAGCCGAAAGCGTTATGGGAACGTTGCTGCTCGCCGAGGAAGGTGTAAACGGCACAATCGCTGGTGCGCCGGAAGGTGTCGCGAATGTTTTGGCTTATCTTCGGTCCGATCTGCGTCTGGCGGATCTAAAACACAAAGACTCTTACGCCGAAGAGCCCCCTTTTTTACGCATGAAAGTGCGGCTCAAAAAAGAGATCGTCACCATGGGCGTTGACGGCATCGATCCCAATCTTATCGTCGGCACTTATGTGAAGCCGGAAGATTGGAACGCGCTTATTTCTGATCCAGATGTGGTGGTGGTTGATACACGCAATGACTACGAAGTCGAGATCGGCACTTTTGCTCATGCGATTGATCCTCAAACCACATCATTTAGAGAGTTCCCGGCGTGGGTAAAAAACAACGGCAATGCGCTCGGCAATAAAAAAATTGCGATGTTTTGCACCGGCGGTATTCGCTGTGAAAAATCGACAGCTTATCTGAAAGCGCAAGGTTACGAAGAGGTGTTCCACCTCGAAGGCGGTATATTGAAGTATCTCGAAACAGTTCCAGAGGAAAAAAGCCTGTGGCAAGGGGAATGTTTTGTCTTTGATGATCGGGTTTCTGTTGGGCATGATTTAAAAGTCGGTCCTTATGATCTTTGCCATGCCTGCCGTCATGTCATTAGCGATGAAGATAAAAAATCACCGCTCTATAAACCGGGTATTAGTTGTCCGAAATGCCACGGCACAAAATCTGAAGAGCAAATGGAGCGCTATGGCGAACGCCAAAAGCAAATGGAATTGGCCAAAGAAAGAGATGAAATCCATCTTGGCAGTGGCGCGTTTTCGCATTTGAAACGGGCCTGATCGGTGGCAGGTTATCCCATCCTTTATAGCTTTCGGCGGTGTCCCTATGCGATGCGGGCAAGAATGGCACTTTATGTCAGTGGCCAAACCTGCGAGCTGCGGGAAGTGCTGCTGCGCGACAAGCCGCTCGAAATGATAGAGCAATCGCCAAAGGCCACCGTTCCGGTTCTGCAACTTGAAGACGGCGCCGTGCTGGAAGAAAGTCTAGAGATCATGCTCTGGAGTTTGAAGCGCAATGATCCGTTGAATTGGTTCGAGCCAGAGATTGGAGATCGCGATGAGATGCTCGCTTTGATCCAAGCGGCGGACGGCGACTTTAAGGACAATCTCGATCGTTATAAATATGCCAATCGCTACGAAGGCGAGGACTCGCTTCATCACAGATCAGAAGGTGAGAATTTTTTGACTCTCTTGAACGATCGCCTAGCCGCACAGGCTTATCTGTTTGGTGTTAAGCCAGTGCTTGCCGATTACGCCATCGCGCCGTTTATCAGGCAGTTTGCCAATACGGACCGGGACTGGTTTGACGGTGCCCCCTATCCTCAACTGCAAAAATGGCTCGACGGCATTCTCACATCCGAGCCTTTCACTGCAATCATGACCAAATACCCGGTCTGGCAGGCGGGGGATGAAAAAACTTATTTCCCCTCCCTTGACGGGAGGGGTTAGAATTATGCCGGCGGAGACATGGCTTCGAAGTTTTCAATATTTTCGTCGATATGCGTGCAGCTGAGTGCGTGCGAGGTGTAGAGATTGACGTCGGGTATTACAAAACTCGCGTCGTCGATACTGCCTACTTTGACGTTTTTAACACCGGGGCGCATGGATCCGCCGGCTAAAACTTGTGAGCCACAGGTGTCACAGAATTCTTTGAACATCGTATTGCCGCTGTCTGCCGTGTGTTCGAATATTTTTAGAGTACCTTGAAGAAGCGTTATTTGGTCTTCCTGAAAAAATATATTGGTGGCATAGGCTGAGCCTGTTGCTTTGCGGCAATCGTCGCAATGGCAGTTGGCAATTCGGAACGGCTCGCCTTCGATTTCATACCGAATGGCACCGCATAAACATCCGCCGGTAATTTTTGCCATGTGGAACTCCTCCTCTGAAAATCCCTGATAATCATTGTGTTGGTCCCATAGAAACTTATGATCAACCGGCCTTCAACACTTATATGGAAACAAAAAATGAGTTCTGACCGCCTCACACTGTCTGCGTGGGTTTATTTCAGCATTTGCCTTCTGGCAATTGTAAGCGCTTTTGTTGAGTCTCCACAGCTCAATCTAATAACAGTGGGATTGATTCTATTTTTCCTTGTGCTGCAGTTTAGCGCGATCCCGAGTAAACAACGCATTGCTGGATTGACACTCTTTGCCATTGGGATATTTGCGGCGTTTGAGAGCGACACGTTGCGGGAAACATTGATCGACGGTGTGGCGCGATCACGTATGTTTTTATTGCTGTTTTTTGCCGTTGCCTGGCTGCAATTGCCGGTCGGTCAAAGTCCATCTTTAAAATCCGCTCGCGACGCAATCATGAACCAACCGCCGGGCCGCCGGTTTTTAGGGCTTTCAATTGGCGTTCATATTTTGGGTGCCCTTTTGAATGTCGCGGCGGTGGGCTTGCTTTCCCCGCTTCTTAAAGACCGCTCGGATGAGGTCCTCCATCGGCGATTAAGCGTTGCCATCATGCATGGCTTTACCAGTGCATCGGCCTGGTCACCTTTTTACATCGGCATGATCGTAGTGCTCGTTGCCATTCCGACCATATCTTGGTCTGAGGTTGTCTTCCAGGGACTTGCGATGGCGGTCATTATGATTTTAGGAGGCTGGCTCTTTGATCGCATGCGCTATCCCAGAAAGAAAGTCCTTACGTCTGAGCAGCCGAATGTTCCGCCGCGCCCGCCGCTCAAAATTGTCAAAACCGTTCTTTTGTTGGCATCTTTGATCGGGTTGGTAATGCTGGTTCTCAATCTCACCAAGGTGAGCATTCCCATTGCCCTTGGAATTGTTTGCCCGCCGTTCGGTCTGATTTGGTACGTGACCTTGGGTGAACGCCAATTTGGTACCATTGATCGTTTGAGCTCAATGTCCCATCAGGTCATATCCAGCTTGGCAAATCTTAGAAATGAGGCGCTGATGTTTGTCGCGGCGAATGTTTTTGGTATCGGCATAGCGACGATCATACCGACGGAAAATCTGACCGCGCAGCTCGATGCCGTGCTGCCGTGGATCGATGCGCGGATCATTGCGATCACGACCATTTTTATTGGCTGCGGGCTCATGGGGCTGCATCCGGTTATTGTTGTGCTGTCATTGAGCGCACTCATTCCACCGGAAGTCATTGGTATGAGAGATTGGGTGCTGGGGCTGGTCTATCTTGGATGCTGGGGCTTAAGCACCATGATTTCACCCTATTCCGGGACGACACTCTTTATGTCACGCTTTACTGGTGTGCCGTCGCATATCATCGGTTGGAAATGGACGCCGTATTCAGTATTTTTTAATGCTGTTTTGATGATGGCGTTTATCATCGCGCTGCGCCACGCAACGTTATAAAAGCTCTTTAACTTTATTTCCAATTTCAGGGAGGTTAAGCTCCCTATCACGATGCAACAACGCATCGTCAAAAATTCGCAAATAATTAAGCGACTGTCACTTAATTAACTTTTGTGCGGCGACTTCTAGCGCATTTAGAAATTCCGAGCGATCGCGTTTCGAAAAGGGGCGGGGGCCGCCGGTTATCTCGCCGGTTTCACGGAGGCCCTGCATTAAATCTCGGGTCGCCAGCGCCATGCCGATAGAGTTCTCCGTAAATGCCTCGCCATTGGGCTTTAGTGCTGACGCGCCGTTTTCCAGACATCGGGCTGCCAATGGAATATCACTGGTGACGACAATATCTTTGATGCCAATGTGCTCGGCGATCCAATCATCCGCCGCGTCAGCACCTTGCTCGACAATTACCAATTCTACGAGCGGGCTTGGATAGGGCCTGATGCCGCCGTCACTAACCATAAAAACTTTGAGATTATGCCGCGCCGCGACTTTTATCACTTCGTCTTTGACAGGACATGCATCTGCATCCACATAAATTTCCTGCAAGCTGACCTCGTGTGTTATTAGGGATTAGATTTAACTTATGGCTGGCCTAATGACCGATTACAACTTTTATGCGGGTTATCTCCGATTTGCCGCAAATAAAACCGAACGCGAGACGCCCGAGATCACCGAAATGATGGCGGAACTTGAGCGCATCGCGGAGATTTTAGAGAGCGGTAATTCATTTATCGTAAAAGACCGTAAGCTGCGGCTGACAGCACGTGCTTTGGCGGGTGTCGCCGGCTTTCTCCAACAACATATCTTGCCTGAAGTAATTGCTGCAGAAAATGAAATCGGCGAGGCGCAAACCCGTTGGGTGATTGATACTTCTATGGAAGTAATGGCTAACCTAATGGCGCATGCGGAGACGACAAAAGATGGTGAAAATTTTACGGTGAATTTGCCGCCAGCACTTTAAAATAGATCGGTAATATTAGGTTTATCTGGTATAAATTGTCTGCAAAGTATTGATACTGAGATAGGATGTAAAAATGGAAATGATTGTTAATCCTTTGATCGGCGGCGCTATTTTGGGTCTTGGAAGCGTTTTACTGATGCTGTTTTCAGGCCGCGTCGCCGGCATTAGCG
>CAJXJM010000224.1 GCA_913054205.1 uncultured Rhodospirillaceae bacterium | reverse complement strand
GGCACCGGCAAGGCCGCCCTGATGCCCTTCCACCGCTGGCTCCCCAGCGCGATGGTCGCGCCGACGCCCGTGAGCGCCCTGCTCCACGCCGTCGCCGTCGTAAAGGCCGGCGTCTTCACCGTCGTTAAAGTCATTGTCTACATCTTTGGCTATGAGTTCCTTGCTAATACCCTAACCACCAATTGGCTTGTCTATATTGCGGGATTTACAATTTTGGCGGCTTCGATCGTTGCGCTGCGCCAAGATAATCTCAAACGCCGCCTCGCCTATTCAACGATCAGCCAATTGTCCTACGTCGTGATGGCGACCGCGATTTTAGCACCGCTTTCCGTCATGGGTGCCGTTCTGCACATTGCCGCGCATGCGGTTGGCAAGATCACATTGTTTTTTGCCGCCGGCTCAATTTACACGGCGGCCCATAAAACCGAAGTCAGCCAACTCAATGGCATTGGCCGAAAGATGCCGTGGACCATGGCCGCTTTTGCGATTGCGTCTTTATCGATGATCGGGGTGCCGCCAACAGCCGGATTTTTGAGTAAATGGTACATATTGCTTGGCGCGCTTGAGGCCGAGCACGTCTTTGCCATCGGCGTCATCATTATCAGCACGCTTCTCAACGCCGGATATTTTATGCCGATTGTTTACCGCGCCTTTTTTAAAGAGCCCGATGATACAAATGATCCGCACGCAGATCATGGCGAGGCGCCACTGCCGGTCGTGATCGCTTTGACAGCAACAGCGCTTGGCACGATTTTGTTATTTTTCTTCTCTGGTTTGCCGCTTGAACTTGCGCACCAAGTGATCGGTAAATAGATGGGGGATCAAGATATGAACGAACAGACAGAACTCAATTGGCTGGTCCGCCCGACAACGATCAAACTGCTGTGGCGGGTCGGGTTCGGTATGTTGGCTCTTCTGGTGCTGGCTGATTTTATCATCCACCCTCATGCGGCATTCGGCATTGATGGGAGCTTTGGTTTTTATTCCTGGTATGGCTTGCTGACCTGTCTGGCGATGATTTTCTTTTCAAAGTTTTTGGCGCTATTTTTGAAGCGGAAGGACACTTATTATGACGATTAGTGCCTTCCCTCCCGGAATTCTACTCGTCCTAGGCGGCCTCGTCCTTCCTTTCGTCGCGCCAAAGGTGCGGGCAACGATTGTCCTCGTCTTACCGCTCATCGTTCTTTGGAGCATTTGGCAAATCGGTGATGGCGTTCAACTTGCCGTGCCTTTTCTGGATTACGAATTGGCGGTTGTTAAAGGCGATGCGCTAAGCCGACTTTTTGCAACCGTCTTTGCGATTATGGCATTTGCCGGGGGCCTCTATGCCCTTAATCAGAAACAGGTGAGCGAACTTGCCGCAGCCTTCGTCTATGCCGGCAGCGCCATTGGCGTCGCCTTTGCCGGCGACTTGATCACCGTTTTTGTGTTTTGGGAAATCATGGCACTTGGCTCGACGATGGTCATCTGGGCCGCGCGCACACCAGAGTCATATAAAGCCTCGATGCGCTATCTAATGATCCACTTGCTGGGCGGGATACTGCTTATGGTCGGTATTGTGGCGCATGTCGCCGATACCGGCTCGGTCGCTTTCCAAGCCATGACGCCTCACAGTTTCGGCACCTGGCTGATGTTGGCCGGCTTCCTGATCAATGCCGGCGCGCCGCCGCTCACCGCCTGGCTGCCGGATGCCTATCCAGAGGCATCGTTTAGCGGCACGGTCTTTTTATCCGCCTTTACCACTAAAACCGCGGTTTACGTTCTGATACGTGGATTTCCCGGCGCTGAGATACTCATCTATATCGGCGTCTATATGATTTTCTATGGCATCATCTATGCCCTTCTCGAAAACGACGCGCGACGTATTTTGTCCTATTCGATCATCAATCAGGTTGGCTTTATGATCACAGGCATTGGCATTGGCGGCGAGATGGCCTTGAACGGCGCGGCGGCCCATGCCTTTACCCACATCATTTACAAAGGACTGCTCTTGATGTCAGCGGGATCGGTTTTGTATATGACCGGTGGCAAACGAAAATGTACCGATCTCGGCGGCTTGTTTCAAAGCATGCCGCTGACCTGTGTTTGCGGCATCATTGGCGCGTTGGCGATTTCCTCGTTCCCGTTGACTTCGGGATTTATTTCCAAATCAATGATCGCCCAGGCCGCCAGCGACCAGCAAATGTTCTTCCTCTGGATGTGTTTGGCGGCCGCCTCTGCCGGCGTCTTCCTTCATGCTGGTATTAAATTCCCCTGGTTTGTCTTTTTCCAAAAAGATTCAGGTCTTCGGCCTAAGGACCCACCGTGGAACATGAAAGCGGCAATGATTTTCTTCGCCTTCCTGTGCATTGCCTTAGGCGTTGCACCAGGACCGCTTTATGACATTTTACCGTTCTCCACATCTTACGAGCCCTACACCGTGCCGCATGTCGTCAATCAGTTACAACTTTTGTTATTTGCCGGATTATCTTTCTTCCTGGCACTGCCTTTGATGAAGCGCACTCTGACGATCAGTCTCGATTGGGATTGGTTCTATCGGCGATTGGGTGAGTGGCTGGTGCGCTTCTTGGTACGCGGCATCGTGGAGATGCGGAGAGACATCCTGGCGACACTTTCGTCTTTACTTGAAAGCTTCATTCGCACGACTTTCCGCAGCCACGGCCCGGATGGCATAATGGCCCGCACCAATGCAGTCGGACCATCGGTCGCGGTCATTGTCATCATGCTGACGTTATTCATGTTGGTATTCTATATCGGCGTTTAAACGTTATTTCTTACCGCCGAGTGTGCGGGGATCCCAGGACTTCACAGCGACAGCGCGGCCTTTGTGTGAGCGGACGACTTTGGGTTTAACAACTTGCCCAACGTCCGGCGTATCATGTGCACGGGTAAAGTTTTCCATCATATGTTCCAGCATTATTTCGGCGCGATGACCTCTTTTGAGAGCCACCTGATACGCTGGCGTGCGGCGGCACAATTTCGAAAGATGTTCAGCTGAATGGTGTCCAAAACGCCGCCAAATGCTGTCGACAAAAGAGTGGACGTCATCACTAAGCACAGGATTGCCGTCAAATGTCGGGCGGCCTCTTGTCCAGGCGCGATGCACTGAAGGCTCGACAGGACCAGTTTCCTCGGCAATAAAAATAGCCGGTACGAGCTTTTTACCGTTATAGGCAACGGCGAAATAGGACTGCGACAGATACAACAAATATTGCAGTTTCACCGGCTGCAAATACTCGTTGTCATTGAGTGCCCGGTCTGAAAACCAAAAAGCAATATCAAATACTGAATCAGTGGCGGCTGGCATGTTGGACAAATTCTCGATATTTTTCAAAATGTATCAATTTCGGGGCTGACATACCCCCTGCAACACCCTTAATATAGGACTTCAGTTAAAATATGTTCAAGGAAACAATAAAACAAAATTGCGGCCCCTATTTAATCGAGAATAAAATACACGCAGGCATTGAGAGCGGCTTGCTCAGGTGATATGCCTATAGAAACGCCTAGAAAAACACTTGAATGGAGTGAGGAAAGTAAATGCTATCTATAAAAATGACGGTAAACGGGAAGGAAGTTTCGGGAGAAGTTGAAGGACGCACTTTGCTCGTCCAATTCATCCGGGATCATCTCGGATTAACCGGCACCCATGTCGGCTGTGACACGTCGCAATGCGGCGCATGTACCGTGCATGTCAACGGACGCGCGGTTAAATCATGCTCGTTATTGGCGGCTCATGTGGATGGCGATACGGTAGATACAATTGAAGGTCTCGCAGACGGTGACACGCTTCATCCAATGCAGGAAGCTTTCCGCCAGCACCATGCGTTGCAATGCGGTTTCTGCACGCCGGGAATGGTGATGAGCGCAATCGGCATTGTGAATGACAACCCCGATCCGAGCGAAACTGAAATTCGCGAAGCCCTCGAAGGCAATATCTGTCGTTGCACGGGTTACCACAATATCGTTGAAGCCATTGACGCTGCAGCCAAAGAAATGAGAGCTTAGGGGGACGGACTATGTATGATTTCGAATATCAACGTGCGACTTCCACAGATGACGCAACCTCTAGATACAGCGCCGCAGAAGACGCGCGCTTCCTGGCAGGTGGCATGACGCTTATTCCTGTGCTCAAGCAACGTCTTGATCAACCTTCCGATGTGGTTGATCTCGGCGATTTGGATGACATGCGGGGCATTTCTGAAGAAGGCGGCGCAATAGTTATCAAAGCGATGACAACGCACCATGCCGTCAATACGTCAGACCTTGTCGCCAGTAAAATTCCGGCGCTGGCTCATTTGGCCGGCACCATTGGTGATCAAATGGTGCGTAATCGTGGCACTATTGGTGGCTCGCTTGCCAACAATGATCCCGCCGCCAGCTATCCATGTGCCGTATTGGCGCTGAATGCCACGATCAAGACCGACAAGCGCGAAATTGCAGCCGATGATTTTTTTACCGGCATGTTCGATACTGCTCTCGATGAAGGCGAGTTGATATTGTCCGTCTCCTTCCCAATACCGGAAGAAGCTGGCTATAGGCATTTTCCAAACCCAGCTTCGCGTTTTCCAATTGTCGGCTCTTTTGTCGCAAAAGGATCAGACGGCGTGCGGGTTGCGATCACGGGCGCTGGCCCCTGTGCATTTCGTGTAACTGAGTTTGAAGAAGCACTTAGTGGCGGCTTAAATCCGGATGCTATTCGTGATATTAAAGTTTCGGATGATGGATTAAACACTGACATTCACGCTTCGGCTGAATACCGTGCGCATCTGATTAACGTCATGACGCGCCGGGCGATGGGTGAATAGATAAGTGGTTCACAAAATAATTCACTGTGACGAACTCAGCGATCCGGCTGGCGTATTTGTTCAGGCGACCCGTGTGCCTGCGGGCTCGGATGTTATTCATGTTTCAGGCCTGACCAGTCGTAATAAGGATGGCAGCACCTATGCGCCTCATGATGTGAAGAAACAAACGCGTCATATTCTTGGCAATCTCAAAAAAATATTG
>CAJXJM010000223.1 GCA_913054205.1 uncultured Rhodospirillaceae bacterium | reverse complement strand
CTCGGTCTCACCGTCAACCAAGGCGATTTTGTCGGCATATTTTTCAAACCGCTCGGCATATTCCTGGCGAAGAGACTTGTCGACCCAATAGCCTTTGTCTCGATATTTCTTAATGAATTCGTCCGGGAACGGCACAAAACCTTCAAGCATTAAAATTCCTCCGGATTGGATTTAGGTCGAACTGGCAAAACCGCCATCGATGATGATGATTTCGCCGGTCACGAACCGATTACTGTCGGCAAGATTGAGCATGACCTCACCAACGTCATCCGCGGTGGCGACGCGATTTAGAGGTGTGTATTTTGCTCTGCGTTGCATCAGGCCATCGTAATTTTCAGCCAGCGTTCGCTCCATCCATTCACCTTCGAGCCATCCAGGTGCCACGGCATTGACTCTAATTTCAGGTCCGAGTGCGCCGGCCAGTGTTTTGGTGAGGTTCGCGACCGAGGCTTTACTAGCGGCATAGACCAAAGGCTGAGGTCCAGGCCGAAGACCGGCAATTGAACAGGTATTTATAACGGACGCATTCTCTGAACCCCGAAGCAGAGGCACTGCCGCCCGCGTCACCTGAAACAAACCCCGCACATTGATTGCAAAAACTCGGTCCCATTCGTCCAAATCGACGTCATCCAATTTTTTTGGCGGGGTGTCCATTGTTGTACCGGCGTTGTTTACCAATACATCGAGGCGGCCAAACTCAGCTTGGCAGGCATCGAACATGGCATGGACGTCCTCGTCATTGGACACATCGCATTTGACCACAATAGCCGCGCCACCAAGTTTGCGGCATTCTTCTGCCGTTTCTTCTGCGCGGTCGGCGCTTCGTGAATAATTGATGACCACATCATAGCCGCCAGCAGCGAAAGCAAGCGCGACAGCTTTACCTATACCACTCGCTGAGCCAGTGATCAGAGCCACTCTATTTTCAGAAGCCACGTTCGAAATCCTCCCCCTCGATCGCACATCTTGTTTTATAGATTTAAGCAGGTGTGATCGAATTCATTTAAATTACATCAGTTGCCCGATTTCCATCGCCATAAACGGGTTTCGAGCCTAACGCATTATGGAGAATTTTGAGCCTGTGACAATTATTTTTGATCAACAAATGGGGGATTGTCCATTTGTGCACCGTCCATTGTTCCGCGCCAGCCTGAATCACCAAGCTCTGCGGCAGACATAAATTGGCAAATCGTTATTATCGTTGGCTCTAAGCGTTTTCTTTAATCGCCTGCCAAACTTTTTCCGGCGTCGCAGGAAGGTCAATGTGATCAATCCCGAGCGGGTTCAAGGCGTCAATCACCGCGTTCATTATGGCAGGTAGCCCTCCCACATTGCCGGCTTCACCCGCACCTTTGACACCCAGCATATTGGTCTTGGTCGGCACTGGATTATTGTAACAATCAAAAGCAATCATATCGTCGGCGCGGGGCATGACGTAATCCAAAAAGGAGCCTGTTAAAAGCTGCCCGGTATCGTCATCATAGATGACTTGTTCGCCGAAGACCTGGCCCACTGCCTGACCGATACCGCCGTGAATTTGCCCTTCCAAGGTAAGCGGATTGATCACTGTGCCGACGTCGTCAACGACCGTATAGCGGAGGATTTGCGAGTGACCTGTTTCGGGATCAATTTCCAATTCACAAATATGGCAGCCATTGGGAAAATTGGGGACCTCCGGCGAAAATGTTGCCATGTCAAATAAGCCAGGCTCCATCCCATCCGGCAACAAGGATGCTGAAAAACTGGATTTTGCTACTTCTATAAGGCCAATCGATTTATCGGTTCCGACGACAGTGAATTCGCCATCAGAGAACTCTATATCCGCTTCGGCAGATTCTAAAATATGCGCGGCCAGTATTTGGGCTTTCTCGATCACTTTATCCGCCGCCATGGTCGCTGCCGTACCGCCAAGCGCTGCTGTTCGGGACGCATAGGTGCCGCCGCCAAATGGTATTAAATCGGTGTCCCCATCAACCACCCTGATGTTATCGGCATCAATGCCAAGCCGATCGCTGATGAGTATTTTGTACATTGTATCGTGGCCCTGCCCGTGCGAAAGCGAGCCGGCAATGACGGTGAGCGTTCCTGCAGGATCAAATCTGACAATCACGGTTTCACCAAACATTTGCGCAGTCTGCTCAATTATATTGGAAATACCGATGCCGCGTAATTTGCCCTCGGCCTTGGATTGAGCCCGACGGTCTTCAAAAGAAACGTAATCTGCATGAGTTAGTGCATCTTCCAGATTTCTTGGAAAATCACCGCAATCCAAGGTGTAGGTTAGCCCTGTTTTAAACGGCATCGCCTCAGACGGCACGGTATTGCGGCGGCGAATTTCGGCCTTATCCAACCCAAGCTCCAGCGCCGCCTTATCGATCAGACGTTCAATAATATAGGATGATTCCGGCCGACCTGAGCCACGGTAAGGGCCGGTTGAGGCTGTATTGGTAAACACCACCGATACACCGACATGGATTGCAGGTGTGAGGTAGGTGCCGGCGAGGCCGCCATGATGAAAAGTCGGCGTGACCAATCCGGTTTTACCAAGATAGGCACCAATCGCCGATATATTTTTGACGTCGAGCGCAAGAAATTTACCGTCTTTGTCGAGCGCGAGTTTGGCATTGCTGACATGATCGCGGTCATGTTCATCATTAGCGAGACCTTCACTTCGATCACTAATCCATTTTACTGGACGACCGACTTTTTTTGCCGCCCACAGCGACAAGTGAAATTCCGGAGAGAAGCCTCCTTTGAGTCCAAAACTGCCGCCGACATTTCCTGAAGTAACGCGCATTTGTGTTTCCGAAATACGAAATACGTCTGTAGCCAAGGCATGGCGTAATGTGTGGGGTTGTTGAACCCCAGCATAGATCGTGTAGCGCTCTTCGCGGTAATCATACGTGCCGATACAGCCTTTTGTTTCCATCGTGTTTGGCGAAACGCGATTGATCCTAAGCTGCAAATTGACAACATGATCGGCTTGATCGAAGGCGGCGTCGACTTTTTCCTTATCGCCTATTTCGTGGGCAAAGCAGACATTGTCATCGCAGCCTTCCCAAATCTTGACCGAGGCCGGGTCCATGGCTTTGGTAACATCGGTGACGGACGGTAATTCCTGATAGACGACCTCGATGAGTTCGGCTGCATCTTTTGCGTGATCGAGCGTCTCTGCGACGACGAAAGCAACACAATCACCAACCATGCGAACGCGGTCGGACACGAGTGCAGGCCGCGGCGTCAAGCGCATCGGCGATCCATCAGGTCGCGTGAAGTGTGTCAAAATGGGATTTTGCGCACCCAGCCCATCGGCGGCCCAATCCTGGCCGGTTAGGACAACTAGCACACCCGGTGCCGATTTGGCAGCCACTGTATCAATCAACACAATATCAGCATGGGCATGGGGCGAGCGCAGAACATAGCCATAAGACATATCGGCGAGGCGCTCGTCATCAATGTAGAGCCCTCTGCCGGTTAGTAGTTTGGGATCTTCCGTGCGCGCGACGGACTGTCCCAGCGCAAATTTTCCCATAAATTAATTCCTAATTCTCGACCTATAAGTAACGCCTAATATTAATGCGTGCAGACTAAATTTTTAAGACAACAACGCAACTCCTTTCTAGGATTTTCACAGTCAGGAAGAGAAAACGTCGTTTTTGTGTCTCGATGGGCGAATAAACCGATAAAGAGGATGCCGACGCCAGGGAAAACGAACTCCAAGATCGCTGCATAAACTACATTGAGATCAACCTCGCTGACATTCAGCGCTCCACTGATCTTTCTCTATGGCAGTAATCTTGAAGATATCGAACGCAGCACCGAAGCGGCGCCTGGGAAAATTGTTAAATCCATTTTTGAATTCCCCGGCGATCACCGCTTCCACTTCACTGATCCAGATGGCTATGAACTCGCTGTGTGGTCAGAAACATAGGCCGCGACGCAAATTCGTCATTTTGGTTTATTTTTTTCTTGGCATATTCCAGGGATTCGTAAATATATGCCTCATAATCATCTTCAAATTCTTGAGGGATATTGTAACCGTCGCGGTGGACTGTGCTGTTTCAGTGCCGTCGGAGATCGTATAATTGATCACCACCTGCTGATCGGGATCGCCATCTGCCATTGCATTGTAGCTTGGCCCAGGTGTGAATTTGACTTGCTGGACTCCATCTACAGGGACAATCTCGACCGTGCCGTCAACGCCTTCCGGCAGACTTACATCAGTGATTGTGAGATCATCAGTGATATCAACATCTGTGTCATTCGCCAAAACATCCAGAATGACTGAAGAATCTTCATCCGTTGAACCGGTATCTACATTGGCAACAGGACCATCATTGGTGCCGGAAATGGTTACAGTCGCAGTGGACTGTGCTGTTTCAGTGCCGTCGGAGATCGTATAATTGATCACCACCTGCTGATCGGGATCGCCATCTGCCATTGCATTGTAGCTTGGCCCAGGTGTGAATTTGACTTGCTGGACTCCATCCACAAGAACAATCTCGACCGTGCCGTCAACGCCTTCCGGCAGACTTACGTCAGTGATTGACAAATCGTCACTGAGATCAACATCCGTGTCATTCGCTAGAACGTCTATAACGACTGAAGAATCTTCATCCGTTGAACCGGTACCGCTTACACTTTCAACCTGGCCAATCGGTTGCGCATCAGCTGAGGGGGCAGCCTGGGCAAATTGACCTTGTGTGGGGGCATTAACTTGGGCAAGACGCACAGCGGTGGAGCCGGCCAATTCGCCGCCTGCGGGAGTGTGCAGATCGGGAGCGGGGTCTTGTTCATAATAATCTTGGATAACAACTTGATTGCCGTCGGGAGAGGTCAAAACAAGGTCTGGACCAGAGGGTTCGAATTTTGCATCACCAAAATTAAAGCCTTCCGGCAGCTTTACCGCATCGCTGGAGCTAGCTTCAATTAGAAAAGTTTCTGGGGCAGCATCATCGTCGACATTTAAATTTAAACCGTCGCGACCACCACTACCTGTTAGTGTTTCGTCAG
>CAJXJM010000222.1 GCA_913054205.1 uncultured Rhodospirillaceae bacterium | reverse complement strand
TGCCGATCATTGCCGCGCTCACACGGCAATCAACCGAAACGCTATGGGATGAATATGCTGAACAATTCAGATCTCTCGGCACTGGGCCGGGAGAAACGGTGATTTCATTATTGTGGGACAATCGATTTAATCTGATGACGACCATTCTTGCGGGGTTTGGGCGCGCCAGTGCCGAGGTTGGAGCGGTGATGATTGTCGGCGGCAATATCGATCATGTAACGCGGGTCATGACAACAACCATCGCTTTGGAAACCAGCAAAGGTGATCTTGCCCTCGCCTTGGGTCTTGGCGTGATATTGCTCTGCCTTGCTCTCGGCGTGAATGCCGCAGCTTATCTGATCAATGAAGCGGCGCTTAAACGCCATGGATAGACCATACCAATGAATATAAAATTGCCACATCCAGGCATGCAGGGACGTCCTCTCAGATAGGCTGTAGTGACAGATTAAAGTAGGCTGGTCAATTTTAGAGGCACTGCTTATACTCCTGAAAACAAATCTTGCTTTGCAAGAAAATGATCTAAATTTTGATATAGATTGGAGTACTGTTTTCGGCATTGCGTCGCGCCGATTAAAAACAAAATGGCCGATATACTCAACCTACCTGTTTCTCAAAAAAAGAAAGACGGCCAGACGTTGCTTATCGAGGCGGCGAGTGAAATGCTTGCGGAACAGCCGCCGTCAAATATTTCGAGTCGGCGCCTGGCAAAACGTGCCGGCGTTCATCATACCTTGATGAACTACACTCACGGCAGCATCGCAGAACTACTAGCGGCCGCATATCGGCAGGAAAAATCCAACTTCAACGATGTTGATATATTTGAAACGACCGAGCGATCTCCTTCTTTCCCGCTCGCAGGGTATCCTAATTATTGGCGGGCCTATGTCTACCTGACATTGGATGCGTTCAAACCCGAATTGGAACAAGAACTGGTGCGAGGCCATAGCATTGGGAAAGCTGCCGCCACGCTTCAAGAGCGCTCCCCTGATATGTCAAGCGCAACAATCGATGCCTTGGCAGCGACGTGGTGGTCTTTACAAATTGGCGCTCTGGTATTTGAAAAACCGTTTTCTCAAGGTTTATCAATTTCCCTTCGCCATCGTGATTTGGTCCAGGAGTTGGCAGCAAAGCGGTTAGATGATCTCTTCGCTTCCACACCTAATGACATCCAAAAACGCGACATCCCGAATTTTTTTGCACGGCAACCAAAAAAATCCGCCTTGGATGAAAGCGGACGGGAAGCCGTAGAAAACAAACTTGTACAAGCGGCGATCGAATTGCTCAAAGAACGAGCAGACACAGGAATATCGGGACGGGAACTCGCTCAACGCGCCGAAGTGAATTACGGATTGATCCATCACTATTTCGGCTCAAAAGAAGCTGTCTTTGATAAAGCCTTCGTCGATATGCATGAACTATATGTACAGAGCCGGATTGTTGACCAAGACCATCATCTTGCCGAACCGTTCAGCATGATTACACATGAGCCATTTTTTCGAAACTGGGCTTATCGCGAACTGGCGGGGATTGGTATGCCGCCAATTGATCTTATCGGTCAACGTTTGTTGCTTGATGATTTATGCGAGCGTCATGGCATTGAACGGCGGAGCGGTCGAGCCTTTGCCGAAGTTCAAGCGGACGCTTATTGCTCGCTTTCAGTTCAACTCGGCTGGGTATTGTGCCGCCAGAACCTTCTCAAAATTCTCGACACCGACGAACTTGTTCTGCTTGGCAGAATGACCAATATTGTTGATTGGTTTATCACGCGCCAATGGCGTTAGGATGACGCGCGGGCGGCGCTTCCGTATCGCCTTTGCGCGTGCCGGGATACCACCACCGGCCGACTTCTTCCGGCTTGGAAGGATTGCGCACATCAATACAGCGATAAAACTGGCTATCCTTGGGGTTTATCGGCTCAAAATCCGGCGCACCGCCGGCAAAGTGTACATATTCGCCATCAGCGAACCACAATTGATGAACGCCCATTGAAAACGGACCAGAACAATCAAAAAAAAATCGATTTGAAATTTTCAGGATCACTGATGTCGAAAAGCTCGACGCCAGCAGGCTTTTCGTTAAACCCGGGTGTGCGATCATCGGCAGCTTTCCAGCACTGATACGCAACCGCCATAATATCGCCGGTCACTTCCAAGGAATTGGAGCGAACATGATCGTGCGGCAGTTCGGTCTGAACAATCACCTTCGGGTTTTTGATATCGGTTACATCAACGCCGGAAAAAATTTTAGGCGCCCCTTCATGTGCCAGCCACATGATGCGGCGACCATCTTTGGCCACCTGCATGCCCATGCCTTCGCCCACACCGCCGAATCCCTCCAGCGTGTTCTGCGAAACCAATTTCATATTTAAGGCTTTGTCTTGAGACATTCGCTCCCCCTATTTTTTTGTTTTGTCGCATTTGAGGGAAACGATAGCGGCTCAAACTAAATTTGCCAAACCTATTACGGGTATTTTTAAGGAGTTTCTAAATCCCTGAGACGGAAACGTTGCAACTTACCAGTCTGTGTTTTAGGCAATTCTTCAATGAATGATATCGCGCGCGGATATTTGTAAGGGGCAATTTCGTTTTTGACAAAATCCTGTAGGGTTTTGACAAGGATATCGTCTCCGTCAAAACCATCTCGAAGAACAATGAACGCTTTGACAATATTGCCGCGGTCAGGATCAGGCGCTGCAATCACGGCACATTCGGCGACAGCTTCATGCTCCAACAGAACGTTTTCGACTTCTGGGCCTGAAATATTGTAGCCCGATGAAATGATCATATCATCGGCGCGGGCGACATATTTGAAATAGCCGTCAGCGTCCATTTCGTAAATGTCGCCGGGATAGTTCCAGCCTTTTTTGACATATATTGGTTGGCGGTCAGGATCGCCCAAATATTTGCACCCGGTCGGTCCTTGCACCGAGAGTTGGCCCGGCGTGCCAGCGGGAACTTCGTTGCCGTCATCATCGACGACGCGAGCGCGAAAGCCGGGAATGGCTTTGCCGGTAAAGCCGGCGCGCATATCCTCCGGTGCGGCTGAAACAAAAATATGAAATAACTCGGTAGAGCCCAAGCCGTCAATCAGACGAATGCCGGTTGCTTTGTGAAATGCCTCCCACGTCGCTCCGGGTAGGGTTTCGCCGGCTGATATGCCTTGGCGAAGTGACGAAATATCATAGTCGTCGATCATGTCTGCCATCGCGCGATAAGCCGTCGGCGCTGTATAAATCTGCGTGATTTTGTATTTCTGGATGCTTTCCAAAATATGATCTGGGAACGGGCTTTCAAGAAACCGTGTGGAGGCGCCAAATCGCATTGGAAAAATGGTGAGCCCACCAAGCCCGAAAGTAAAAGCGATGGGCGGCGTACCGGTTACGATGTCTTTTGGCGTTAGCGTGCCGACATAGCGGCCAAACGTATCCGCTGTCGCCATCACATCACGATGAAAATGCATGGCCCCTTTGGGCTGACCGGTGGTGCCGGATGTAAACGCTATGAGGGCAACATCGTCAGCGGCAGTATTAACTGTTTCAAACTGACCCGATTTTGCGTCGCACGCTGTTTCCAATGTCGCAGCTTCTCCACCGCTTCCAGCTTTCGAAAAATAAAGTGTGTGATTGATGGAGCTCGTGAGTTCAAGCGCTCCTTGCATCTCTTCTGCCAAATCGGCATCGCAAAGGGCAATGGATACTTCGGCTTTTTCAATGGCATATTGAAGTTCGCGGGCGCGCAGCAAAGGCATGGTTGTGACGCAAATGCCGCCGGCTTTCAAAACGCCAAACCAAGCGGCAACGAGCATCGGCGTATTGGGCGCGCGGAGCAAAACCCTATTGCCGGTTACCAGGCCGCAATCTTCGGTCAACACCTCAGCGATCCGATTGGCGCGATCCAATAGCTCACGATAAGTCCAACTAATATCGACCAAATGGGTCACCGCATTGTCGCCAAAGCCCTGACCGATCGCGTTGTCTAAAAGTTCTGCCGCGACATTCATGTGATCTGCGTAGGCAGCTAGTTCCGGTGTGCCGGTGAAATCAAACTCAGGGAGCGCATCGGCAGGTGGTAGATGATCGCTCGCAAATGTATCTTGATAGGCAGTTGGTACGCCGCCAGGTATTTTATTCGTCATAGTGTCCTCGTTAGTCTTCTTTGCTCTCGGCTTTTAGGATTGATTCTTTCAGCTCACCTAACAAGATGAGGAGGTCGCCAGCACTATTTCGATTAAGGTCTGTCATCAGTTCATGGACCCAGGATCGATGTGCAGGGATCATTTCATCGAGCGCCTCTTTTCCGTCTGGGGTGAGTTGCACATGCTGCACCCGGCGATCTTTTGGAGACGGTTCTCTTCTGATCAATTTCTCTTCAACAAGGCGGTCTACCAAGGGAGTAATATTGCCATTGGTCACCATCATGCGCTTTGAGAGTTCCCGCATCGGTTGGCCCTCGGGCGCGCGGTCAACTTGCGCCAGCACATCAAAGCGCGGCAAGGTGGTATCAAATTTATCTCGGAGATTCTTCCGCACGCGCCGCTCAATCAAATTGGCACAGGTCAGCAGGCGCAACCAAATGCGGATATCGAGCTGTTCGTCCTCGTCAAGGCCGGTCTCGTAATCCATTCTCGAATGATTGGTCTCGGACTTATTTGAAACTTCTTCCATGCGTCTAGCCTATCCCCATTGCCATTTTACTTTAAGTCTAAACTATTTAATTCTAAATCAAATCGCATTTTTGAACAAGTGCGGGTTGACGAAGCCCCGCTAACGATCCGCTCGGCTCCTGGAATGACGTATTGCATTCCAGTTGTTGTTCGCTCGATTGTTGATTTCATTAGAACCTCCAGATATGAGTGTATCTAGATCGAAGAACTATTTCTCTGTGGAAAACTTTTGCGAATGTCCGCTATACACCCGAAAGCGGACATCAATCACATAGGTTCAAAGAATCCGCTCATGGCTGCCACCTCAACCGGTCAACGCAACACATGCGTTAAATCTCTCTGCCGGCGTTTC
>CAJXJM010000221.1 GCA_913054205.1 uncultured Rhodospirillaceae bacterium | reverse complement strand
GCGTTCATTTCCGTGTAGGTCAGGCCAAACGGAACAGAAGTGAAATATGCCCAACCTGGATGTTTGCCTTTCCAGTAGTAATCTGCGGCGTGATATGCCTGAGCATTACCGGAAGCGACTTCGTCAAAGGAGTCAAAAGCGCCGACGCGCTCTTTTGCAGCAAAGTAATTTACCTTAATACGTCCTTCGGACAAATCTTCAATTCGCTTTGCCGCACGTTGGGCACCGGTTCCGAGGCCGGGAAAATCCCGTGGCCAAGTGGAAACCACATTCATTTCAATTCGTTTTTGCGCTATCGCCGGTTTTGGCAATGTTGAAGCAGCTGCAACGGCACCGACCGCAACAACACCGGTGCCTGCTTTTTTAATAAATTCGCGTCTTTTCATTGAAAGCCTCCCAATAATTAAATGTACCTAGGTCCTGTTAGATCGCTCTGATTTTATTTCTCAGATACGTCGTCTTGCATTTTTGAGTATAGGGGTTTTTGGATTGAGTGCAACATTTGAACACTTCAACAATTAGGCTGAAATGTTGAATTTTTCGTTATCGAGAATCTGCTGCCAACAATGCTTTTTTGTCAAATTTATGCCATCCGTCAGCGGCAAAATATTCAAGTGGTTGGAACTTGTCTTTGTAGGCCATTTTTTGGCTGCCGCCGATCCAATAGCCCAAATAAACGTATGGCAAATTAAGTTGACCACTGCGTTCCATTAGCCATAGGATCATATAGGTTCCGAGGCTGTTCTTGTGATATTTGGGATCAAAAAAACTATACACGGCAGATAGGCCATCCGCCATAATATCGACCAAACATCCACCTACTAAAACACCGTCTTCATTTCTAAATTCGATCATCGACGTATCAACCGGTGTTTCCTCTACCAAAGCCTGATAATCATAGAAATCCATCGTTGCCATATCGCCGCCGGTGTGGCGAGAATCTTGGTAGCGCGAAAATAACTCGTATTGTTCATTTGTGGCTTTAGTCGGTTTCTCTTCAGCAAAAACGTTGTCGTTGAGTTTCAGCACTCGGCGCTGTGAACTTGAAGGTTTAAAGTCCGCAACAATTGTCCGAACTGCCAAACAGGCGCTACAGCCGTGACAGATTGGCGCATAGACGAGACTATGACTTCGGCGAAATCCGACACGCGACAAGGTGTCGTGCAGTGAAATTGAGTCGACGCCTGATAGCTCAGTAACCATCCGGCGTTCAACTCGGCCATCAAGATAAGGGCACGGCAAAGGCGCTGTGATAAAAAACGAAGTTGGCCTTTGCGTAATGCTATGTTTCATTCTAAATCTGATCCATCATCTTATCTTCGATCTTATCTTTTGATCCTAGCGCATCTGATTTGGCTACGACAACAGTTCCTGAAAAAAAATCATGCAAACATCTGCGTGAACTGCTGAAAAAAGCGACTAACAATATCAGCCAAACGGTGAGTGCAATGGAGCCATAAAACAAAATGGTCTGCGCTGCGGCTTGAAAATAATCCGGATGCCCGCCGACCCAGCGTTTAACCTCTACGTTCATAAACCCCATGCCAATAGTAGCAGAATTTGGACCACCAATGAGAAATGTGTGATAGGCGAATGGGATGATAAACAGCGCAAATCCCATAATGCCAAAGGTGGCACCAAAAGTTACGATCCCTAAAATGCCGAGGCCAACAAAAGTCGCGCCGAGGATTAAACTGATGATTATGGCGTCGATGGCATAGGCTATGATGCGTTTAAACAATATGCCATTGTAGAGATCCGGACGAAGCAGGGGGTCCAATTCAGGATCACCGGCCCCAAGCGGGCGAGTCGTCTCATCAGGATTAAGTGTAAAATTGACCAATTCTATATGTGCTCCTATGCCGCTAATCGCTGCTGCGAACCATAAAGGCTTTTAGGTATTAAATAGGGCAAAATTTTGACCGTGCCAGCCTTTTCTCCAAAAAACACTTATAGTAGAGCGCGTTAACGCCGCAGGATTAAGCCTCGTAAGCCGCCTTTGTTATTTTGAGAAGGCGGCGGTAATGCACCACTAGAACTGTCAGATGTTGAGCCATTATCGGAAGAACCACTGCTGGGTGGAGTTGGAATGGCTCCGGGGGAAGACGTTCTTGGATCTAGTGGCGGCGCAACAGAAGGCGTGTTTAGTGCCTGAGCAGGGACGATTATGTTGTCAGCATCTTTTTGATTTCGCAAAATAGCATCCGGGTTAGAATCTGCTCCAACATCTGGATTTTTACCCGTTCCGCGGAGCATTACGATACTCAAGCGTCGGTTTTGCGGATTCTTAGGTTTGTCTTTCAACAGCAGTTCGGTCGAGGCTTTACCGACGATCCGTGAAAGGCGGTTTTCATCAAGGCCAAGATCGAGCAAAATTCTTCGTGCTGAATTCGCCCGGTCGACGGACAATTCCCAGTTTGTATATTCTGCGCCGGCGCCAAACTTTACGTCATCGGTGTGTCCACTGATTGATATCTTTTGAGGTAATTTATCGACGACACTTTTAACCAATTTGAGAAGTTCTGTTGCGCGATGAAGAGGGTCGGCGCTGCCACTTCTAAACAATGGCAAGCCTTCCTGATCAACGATCTGAATGCGCAATCCTTCAACCGTGTTGTCGATTAATAGGCTTTTCTTGAGTGCTTCCAATTCCGGCGATTCTGAAAGCGCCTTCTCGAGTTCTTTCTTCGCCTCTTCGAACTGTTTTTCTTCCGCTTTTTTAATCTGTTCTTTTGAAGCTTCTTCTTTGGTTTGAGCAGGCTCCGCAGGTGCGTCGGCATTGCTTTCACCGCCAAGTCCGGTTTTTGGCGGCGGGAGTCCCTGTGTCATTGATGACAGTTCAATGGGCGTCACCGTGGAGCATAAAAATGAGCTCTACACGCTTTTAGTTGACGATATTGGTGAGGTTTTAAATCTCGATCCAACACATCGCGAAAAAGTCCCTGGCACAATTGAGCCGATCTGGCGTGAATTTTCCGAAGCCATTTTCCAACTCGAAGAACAGTTGATGTTGGTTTTGGATATCGCTCAGTTACTTCGATCGAATGAAGTTAAAAACTAATCACCTAAGGTGAGGAAATTTAAAAGGGCTGGGAAGGTTGTTTCCTAGCCCTTTTTTAATAGCTGACAGGCTTCCACGGCCATATATGTCAATATTGCATCGGCACCTGCACGTTTGAACGCCATCAGGCTTTCCAGCACGACTTTATCGTTGTCGAGCCAGCCGTTCTGAACTGCGGCTTTGAGCATCGCATATTCACCCGAAACCTGATAAACGATGGTCGGTAAACCAAATTCTAATTTTACCCTGCTGACAACATCCAAATACGGCATGCCTGGCTTAACCATCACCATGTCTACACCCTCGTCAATATCCTGTGCAACCTGGCGCAAGGCTTCGTCGATGTTTGCAGGGTCCATCTGATAGGTTTTTTTATCGCCCTTAAGTGCGGCTTTTGAGCCAATTGCGTCCCGGAATGGGCCATAGAAAGCCGAAGCATATTTGGCGGCATAAGACATGATGCCAACGTCTTGAAAGCCGGCTTCATCCAATGCTGTACGGATTGCGCCGACACGGCCGTCCATCATGTCTGAAGGTGCTATAATGTGGCAACCGGCTTCAGCCTGAACGACGGACTGTTTGCAAAGCAGTTCCACCGACTCATCGTTAACAACATAGCCATCAATGACCAATCCATCATGGCCGTCACTATTAAAAGGATCGAGCGCGGCATCGCAGATGATGCCAATATCAGGCTGCGCTTTGGCAATCGCACGGATCGATTGGCAAACTAGATTTTCCGGATTATAGGCTTCGCGGGCATCCGGCGTTTTTGTCTTTGGATCAACCTCCGGGAAAATAACCACCGCCGGTATACCAGCCTCTTTTGCCTCGCCGACGACATCGTCCAATAAATCTATTGAAATACGATCAACACCTGGCATAGACGGGATTGGTTCGCGGCGACTTTTACCTATGCCGACGAAGATTGGCAATATAAAATCGTCCGGACTTAGTCTGTTCTCGGCAACCAAACGTCGGGTCCAATCATGGCGACGATTGCGGCGCATGCGAGAAGATGGAAATTTTCCAGGTATTTTGAATGTCATCGTGGAAACCTAATATTTACACCCATTTTGGTGAGGCGAGGGGAGTCCAATTTCTCCTCCTCCCCCGCCCAATTTAATGTTTAAGCGGTAGCCAGAGCTTGCTCCAAATCAGCGATAATATCATCGATATGCTCGATGCCGACAGACAACCTGATATAACCATCTGTCACGCCCGTTTGCGCCTGTTCCTCTGGCGACAATTGTGAATGCGTCGTTGACGCTGGGTGAATTGCCAAACTTCTCGCATCACCAATATTCGCAACGTGAAATAGCATTTCGAGTGAGTCGATAAACTTACGACCGGCATCTTTACCGCCTTTAAGTTCGAAACCTACCAACCCTCCATAGCCACCGTTTAAATAGACATCCGCACGGCGGCGTGTTTCACCGTCTTGGACACTTGGATGGATTACAGTGGTTACTTTGTCATGGCCCTTCAGATAGTCGACTACTTTCATGGCATTGGCACAATGCTCGCGCATCCGCAGGGGCAATGTTTCCAAACCCTGAATGGCGTTAAAGGCATTTTGCGGTGTCGTGGCGGCACCAACGTCGCGCAAAAGGATCACGCGAGCACGAATGATATAGGCAATGGGTCCCATTGGCTTAACTGCTTCGGTCCAAACCGCGCCATGGTAACTAGGATCAGGGTCATTGAGCGTCGGGAAGCGATCGCCTTCGGCTTCCCAATCGAAGTTTCCACCATCGACCAAAATCCCGCCAATCGACGTGCCATGACCGCCGATATATTTGGTTGTTGAATATACGATGATTGCAGCGCCGTGATCGAAAGGACGACACAGAATAGGGGTCGCGGTGTTGTCCATAATTAACGGCACACCCAATTTGCGGCCGATATCGGCGACTTCTTGAATTGGAAACACATTAAGCTTTGGATTGGGCAATGTTTCCGCATAATAACAGCGGG
>CAJXJM010000220.1 GCA_913054205.1 uncultured Rhodospirillaceae bacterium | reverse complement strand
TCAGTCTGGGCGGCGAGCCAATTGATGAAGACCTCATCACACCTGCCGATGGTGACAATTCCAAGGACTATTAGCGATGTCCGATAGGTGGGCGCTACGTGCTTGCTGACTTCCCTTTATCCGCTGCCTGCGATATGCTTTTTAAATACTGTTAGCGAGAGGGAAATATGAACCGAGATATCTTGCATCCGATTACAGAAGAGCAAGTTCGCCAATATGAAGAAGATGGCGCGATATGTATTCGCGGCCAATTCGATGCCGAATGGTGCGCCCATATGCTTGAGGTGAGTGTGGACAACATGCAAAATCGGGCCGGCCGTCAACGTGAAGTCGATAATCCAGACGATCCCGGATATTTTTATGTTTCGTCCTTTATGTCGCGGGACAACAAAGAGTTTGAGGATTATATCCTAAACTCTCCAGCCGCAGAGATTGCAGCGCGCTTGATGCGGCAAGACGAAGTGCGGTTTTTCTATGATCAACTTTTCATCAAAGAGCCCGGCACGCTTGCGCCGACCCAGTGGCATAACGATATTCCGTTCTGGCCCGTGGATGGCAATCATATTGGTTCGGTGTGGATGGCATTAACGCCGGTCACAACGGAAACCAGCGGTCTGGTTTATGTCAAAGGTTCTCACAAGTGGAACAAACTTTTTAAAGCGATAACGCCGGATGAAGACCCAGCTTTCATGGATGACACATTGGAAAGATGCCCGGATTTCCACAAGGAATTTGATAATCCTGAATACGAGTTTCTGTCCTGGGATATGGGGCCCGGCGACGTCATTGTCCATCACCCCCTGGCTGTCCACGGAACCGGCAAAAACGCCTCAAATACGCAGCGCCGGGTCGCGTTATCGTGCAGATTCTATGGCGGCGATACGGTTTGGCATAGCGAACGCGTGACAGGCTTTAAAGTCCCCGGCGCCGAAGAATCAGGCGTAACTTCCGGCGTCATGCCGACCGATGACACCGTCTTTCCAGTGTGTTGGAAAGCTGCCTAGCTGAAGAATAATTGCTATCTGAATACCGATTGAGTAGGCTTTAATTTCTGAAAATAGCAGGAGATTGACTCGTGCATATTCGGCTTTTTTTATTCACTTATTATTTTAGGGTTTGTTGCGGGATCACCCGTAGCAGCTGAAACCAATCTACAAGCGGCCCAAAAATGGGGATTGCTTGGAGATTGGAAAGTAAATTGCTCGGCACCAACGAAGCGTGGAAATCAGAAATCGTCTTTTGTTGGCAGGAAGGGCAAACTTTTTCATGATCGCGATGGAGGAAGTTATAGAGATTCACATGAAATCCAGCGCGCAGTTATAAAGGCCGGCGGCATAATGGAAATTACAATGACGTTTGTGTCTGTTTCCCCGTCAGTGACACGCATATTTGCCTTCGTAAAGGACGGAAAGGGACGCAAGCGCGCGATCTATAATCGCGATCTTATTTCAAACAAATACGTTATAAAAAATGGAAAATTCTTGCACAACGGCAAGCTGACAAAGTGGCAAAATCGCTGTTGATGACGCTGTATCCTCCGTCCATGGGAGTTTAAGGTAATATCCTTCATATTCCCCTCCCTCGATGGGAGGGGTTAGGGGAGGGTGCATTTATCAAGAAACCCCTCACCCCAACCCTCTCCCACAAGGGGAGAGGGAGAAATTTATTGGGAGGCGACGATGGTGGAGAGTGTTGGCATAATCGGGCTTGGCAATATGGGCGGCGCAGTGGCGGCCTATGTGGCAGCATCTGGATTGTCGGTTATTGGCTTTGATATCGATGACCAGGCATCTTCGAGCGCCAAGGCTGCAGGCGTCACAATAGTTAAAAATGCGACCTCTGTTGTTGAGCAGGCCGAAATCACGCTGCTATCGTTGCCGCATCCGCGAGCGCTCAATGCAGTGGTCGAAGAGCTGGCGAAAATTTCTTGGCAAGACCGCATCATTATTGAAACCGGCACCTTTAAATTGGATGATAAATTCAGCGCCAAGGAAAAACTCGAGGGCGCTGGTCTCGGTGTGCTCGATTGCCCGATAAGCGGGACCGGACATCAGGCGCGGAGCGGTGATTTGGTGATCTTTACCAGTGGCGATGAAAAATTGGTGCTGAAATGCGCTCAAGTGTTGGAAGCTTTTTCCCGCGATCAAAAATATTGCGGCGCGTTCGGCAACGGCATTCGCATGAAATATGTCGCCAATCATCTAATCGCCATCCACAATGTCGCCGCCGCCGAGGCCATTGTCTTGGGCTTGAAGGCTGGGCTGGACCCAAAGCTTGTCTTTGACACCTTGGAAGATAGCGCCGGAACAAGCCGGATGTTTCAGGTTCGCGGGCCGATGATGGTTGATAACAATTACGATGATGTCAGTGCGACCAACACATTATTCAACAAAGATTTGGATATCATTTCGGACTTTGTCGCAAAGCTCGATTGTTCCTTGCCATTGTTTTCTTTGGCGGCAGAGCCATACCGGGCTATCATGGAGACCGATTTAGCAGATAAGGATACGGCGGCGGTTTGCCGGCTCATAGAAGAGCGGAACGGAATCAAGCGTCAATAAATTGGGTGAGGAAAATGCCGGACGATTTGAGTGGAACACAGGCTGAATATCGCGAGCTTCCGATACTTGATCTCGGGGAGTTTTTGGCCGGGTCGGCGGGCGCTGTTGAGGCGCTGGCCGTACAATTGCGACATGCCTGCGAGGAAATCGGATTTTTCTTTATCACCAATCACGGCATATCGGATGAGTTGATTAGCTCTATCTTTGCTGAAACCAAGCGGTTCCACGGTCTTCCTGAGGGCGACAAGCTGGCTTTGGAGATCAACGAAAATCAGCGGGGTTTTATAAAACCTGGTCATACGCTGATCAAGCACTCCACCTATAATGAAAACACCAAGTTTGATTCCAATGCGACGATGGTATATGCCACCGAATACGGCACGGACAATCCCTATCGTCAGCAAGGCAAGCGCTTCTACGCTGAAAATCAGTGGCCAGGTGATTTGCCTGGCTTCAAGGAAGCTGTTCAGGAATACATGAACAGTATTACCGCGCTCGGAAAGCGCACTCTGCCGTTATGGGCCGCAGCGCTTGAGCTCTCGAGTGATTTTTTTGAGCCCTATTTCGAAGACAATTATACCTATTTAAGGATGGCTTATTATCCGCCCGTCCCGGATGTAGAAGACAATGAATTTGGTTTGGGGCCGCATGCAGATACTGGATTTATGACGTTTTTGCCGCAAGCCGATGTTGATGGGCTTGAGATTCTGGATACCGAGGGCAACTGGTTTCGCCCGCCGCAAATGCACGATGCGATCCTCGTGAATACAGGTCAGTTCCTGGAGCGCTGGAGCAATAATAGATTTCGCGCCACGCCTCACCGGGTGATCCCGCCCAAACAAAAAGACCGCTATTCGATTGCTTGTTTCGTCAATACGGCGTTCGAGCCGGTCTGCGAATGCCTGCCAAGTTGCCACGGCCCGGATAACCCACCCGAATACCCAGCGGAATCCTATCACGCGTTCTACACCTGGTACATGGCCAACACCTATCCCCATTACGGTGAATTTGAGGGCGAAGACGAGAGGTAATACAATCATATCCCCTCCCTTGATGGGAGGGTCACCCTTTCTTCTCCTCTCCCTTGATGGGAGGGGCTGGGGGAGGGTGATTCTCGGCTTGTTTTTTAGATATTCTACGATAGGTTAGCGCCTTCCAATCAACACGCCTAAATATGCCCGCGTGGTGGAATTGGTAGACACGCAAGACTTAAAATCTTGTTTACGTAAGTAAGTACCGGTTCAAGTCCGGTCGCGGGCACCACCTTCTTAGGTCATCACTAGCTAACCCTTTGGTATTCATCGGTTTTACTCAAAGCCCGTGAGAAGGGGTAGTACATATGGTAGGTCAATCGACTCCGTATTTGTATCGCAAACGCGGTATCTATTATTTCAGTCGACGTGTTCCAGAAGACTTATTGGGACATTACAAAAGATCTAAGATTGTTTTCTCTCTACGCACCAAATCGGCTAAGGCGGCGAGGGTTAAAGCTGCTTCTTTGTCATCGCAATTGGAAGAGGACTGGCTGACGATAAGATGGCGTAGCCGGGATACTCCATTACGAAGGTTCCTAAAGGATCAAGCGACAGAAGCTCGGTTTACGTCTTCAGCACCATTGTTGTCTGGGGCAGGTAAAATCTACCTCAGCACAAAAGGGGAGAGTAGGTTGACCAAAGTAGACCAGTGAAAGGGTAGCACAAACGGTAGTGCAATTATGCCCTTTACAGTGAACCTTAGGATTCCTATGTTGTTGATTCAATTGGATACTAAAGGTCCGAAGATGCCTGTAGTGGGAATACAATAGCGGTCGCGGGCACCAAATTTATAAAACGGGTCATGTTACTTGTTACGTGCCTCCTCTTTTTTGTGATAATTATCAAGAAAAGTCTGCTAGATCAGAGCTCTTTATTTTTGTAAGATGCCTTTAGACCTAGCCATGTAACCGAAAGAAAACCTCGATGCCTCCTCGTACTATGGTCCTTTTGTTAGGCGTTCCTACTTTGGCGCTGATCATTTTCTATATATTGTTTTTCGCCTATCCGGAGTGGTTTCCGAGATAAAGAGCGGGGCTTCCTAGTGATTTAAATCCAGGGGAATCTCAAAATAGAAAGTCGAACCACTTTTTAGTTCAGATTTAAAATCTATCGTTCCTTGATGTATTTCGATAATTGACCTGGATATCGACAGGCCCAAGCCCGTCCCGGAGGCAGAGCGAATGTTAGGATTTTCCGCCTGGCTGAATTTTTCGGATATCTTGCCGCGAAAGTCATCATTAATGCCGATGCCATAATCCGTGACGGAAACGCGGGCGCTCGTTTGATTGAGTGAAATCGAGACCTCAACTTTTTTCCTTCGCCGGAAAATTTTGCTGCATTGGAAAGCAGATCGAGCATCACTTGGTTGAGGCGCTGCGCATCGCCCTGAAGAACGATGTCTGGCACCGAGTTGATTTGCCCGAATTTTACTTTGAATTCTTCGGCATAA
>CAJXJM010000219.1 GCA_913054205.1 uncultured Rhodospirillaceae bacterium | reverse complement strand
CGACCGTTGGTGCAATTTCTCACCGACGTTTTCAATTTGATCGGCTGCGTTATCAGTCGTCCGGCTGAGATCGCGCGATTGCTGGCGAAGGGCATCCGTCACCAATCCCAAGAGACGTGCAGCGCGGTCTGCCGATTGTGTAACCTCTTCTGACCGATACGACATCGTCTCGCCGGCAGCCCCAATATCAGCAATTGCCTTGCCGGAAGAATCTGTCAAAGCGATCGATTTTTGACGCAATATCTCTGAAACATTGTTTACTTTTTCAGAAGCATCGTTTGCCGCATTGGCAAGCTCGACAGTGCGGCGATCCAAAACAATACCGATGGAGCGCAGTCGTTCACTGGCCTTGGCTGAAGCCTCGCCGACATTACCTGTCTCTTCTTTTAAGATATCACTTACCTCAGTGACTTTTTCGATGGCCACGGCAGACGCGTCATTCAACAAGCGGGTGTGATCAGCAAGTTTATTGCCGACTTCGATGATATTTTCTCCGGCACCGTCAGAGGCGACGGCGAGTTCTCTAATTTGATCTTCCACGGCTTCGCTAAGTCTTTGAAGATTGATCGTTGCGCTATCGGTATCGGCAGTAAGCCTTGCCAAACGCTCGCCATATTCGGCATTAACCTCGCCGACATTTTCAGCCACTTGGGTCAAATCTTGGAGGTCCCGACGAAGCGCGGCCGCGACCCGGTCAACATTACCAACGCTGAGATCGGAGGCCTCCTTGAGCTCCATCCGCGCCTGGTTTAAGCGTTCTGTCGTCGCATCTATCTGAGCATTAACTTCTTTTGAAGTGTCAGATAGCTCAGTGGCGCGCTTGTCCATCGCATCAGAAGTATTGCCCAAACGCAGAACAACCAGATCGCTAAGCCGCGCCATATGGTCAGACTTCTTTTGAAGTTCTCCGCTTGCCGCATCAATATTGCTTATCGCTTTTTGAGAATTTTCCGACAGTGCTTCGGTATTGGCGCTGAGGGCTTGCGACGCATTCTCCACTTGCGCAAAGGTCTTGTCAGCGGTCCGGCCCAACACATCGGTCACGTCTTCAATCTGCGCGCTGACAACCCGCGCCCGCGCCGAGGCTCGATCTGTGGTCTCTTCCAGTTCGGCAATATGTTTGCGATATTCGGTCGACGTTTTATCCACAGATTCTGTGGCTGCTTCGCCTACTGCTTGCAATTCTTTGACATCATTTTGCAGTTCTTCGCGGGCGCGTTTGACCTTAGACATCACCGTATCGGTGGTGATTCCTAGATTTCGGGACTCGGTATTGATAGCCGCGACTATTGTTGACGTATTCGCCGTCGCCTTTTGGATCGCCTCATTTAAATTTTCCGCCTGAATGGCGAGTTGCGCCGCAATTGTATCGGCCTGAGCTGCCATCTGATCCGAACGCCGCGTCATATCTTGAGTATTCTCGCGCAAATTTTCAGTGCTCAGCTCAACACGTTGAGCCGCCAGCTCAGTTGCGCCGGCCAAAGCTTCTGCATTGGTTGCTAGGTCGCTGCCCATTTTTTCGGCGCGCACGGCAGCTTCGACTGAAATTGTCGCCAGACTTTCAGAGCGATCTCTGAACATTTCTGATGTTTCATGTGCCTTGCGTGACGATTCCTCAGCTACACGCAACAACTCCTCGCCACTTTTTTGGAGCGTCGTGGTGATATCTTCGGTTCGGGCCGCCGCCTGTTGCGATACATTGATCAGATCGTGACTTTGATGATGCAGCACATTTCCCGCTTCCCGCGCGCGGGCAATCGCTCGGTCTGATGCGGACACTAAATCTTCAGCCTGTTGGCGAAGTTTCTCGCCAGCACTATCGGCTTTGATGCCGGCCTCTTCAGAGGCAACAGAGAGTGCCATTGTCTGGCGTTTGATCATATCTGTAGCCTCACCTGCCCGCATGCTGGCTTCTTCCGAGGCATGAGTGAGAGCTTGAGTTTGCGCGCGCAAGGCTTCGGTGATTTGTGCAACGCGGGTTTCAGCGCTGTCCGAAGGATAGGTGAGTTGCTGGAGATGCCAGCGCAGTGCTTTGCTCTCTGCTTGATAAATTCTGGTTTTCTCAAAAAATGCGACGACAATCCATATGAATGCAATCGGCGTGACGATTCCCGCGGCAAGTCCGCCCAGCTCATGCGGCAACAATTGAGCAAGATCTTCCAGCCCCAAAGAGTTAAGAACAAAAATTGCGGATGCCGTCAGCCAGCCGATCGTGGCGAAGATCGCGGTGATCGTAAACAATCGATAGCGCGCATAAAACGGTGCTTTAAATTCAGGGGCGACAAGACCGTCAATAAGATTGGGTTCGCTGTGCTCTAGCCATTCATAGGCGTCTTGAACGCCTGTGTGTTTGGTTTCTGCGTCCGCGGAGTCTGCGGCGTTATCCGCGTCATGAACGACTTCTATTGACGGATTTCCGGAATTGTTGGTGTCTGGATTATCTGGCGCATTTTTCGCCATGTTCTGCTCCCAATTTAGTCATTTTGCCCCTAGGTATTCTGAAGTAACCTACCATAGTCAACGGCTTCCTCATAATTACTCTAAAACCTCGCATGTAGACCATTCTGTTGATAACCTGTGGATAGCTAACGAATAAGATGTGCATAGCGTCGGGAAAACATTTCACAGCATTCTTACCACAACACCCCTTTGCTAACCCTCCGCCACAGGCTACATAAACCCAATGGAATTCAAACTGCATAACACATAAGGGAATTTGAAAAATGGATGATCAAACCAAAACAGAACTTGAGGCGGCCGCCTTTAGAGGACTTGTCGCTCATCTGCAAAAGCGCAGCGATGCGCAAAACATTGATATCATGAACCTCGCCGGCTTTTGTCGAAACTGCCTATCCAAATGGTATATGGCAGCGGCCAAAGAACGTGACATCGATATGGATTATGATGCGGCCCGCGAAGCGGTGTATGGTATGCCTTACGATGAATGGAAAGATAAGTACCAGGAAAAAGCATCGCAAGAACAGCAAGATAAATATCAGGAAACCAAGTCACTCCACGCTGATATCAGCGGGCATTAGCACCCTTGGTATCGCGCCAATAATATCGATAGAAAATAAATATCGAGAGCAACGTCAACGCAGCCAATACGATATCTGTACGATTAAGGAGATCGACCGCCTGCGATATGGTTTCCGGTGCAGCGCCTTCAGATAGGCCGGCATTATTGGCGATCAAGCCTGCTAAAGCTGAGCCAAATGCCAAACCCATCGTACGCATGGTTTGAACGGAAGAGGCAACCAGGCCTTGCTCACCTTCTTCGGCACATTCGATGGTCAGGGCAATAACGTGATTATTTGATGTACCTATGCCAACGCCCATCAAGCCAAGGGAGACGATTATCAATATTAGCGGCCCTTCTACGGCAAACAGACTTAGACCAATTGCGCCGAGAAGAATTAAAAAGCCGCCGCCAATAACCGCGATGATGATTGCCCGGCCCTTCCAGGACGCCACAATCAGCGCACCAATGGTCCAGCTAAAGGACAATGTAGCGCTGATATAGGCAGCGACGATAGGTGTCTGATGATGCAACTCCTGCAAATATAATGTCGCATACAGCACGGCAACAATGAAGGTGAAGGTGAACAGCAACATAAACCAATAACATGACCCAATCGTCGTATTAGGAACCAAAGTATTTTTGGGAAACATGCGATTGGCAGAACGCACATCGCGGTCCATCGCGTAGGCGACCATGAGTATTGCCGCCAGTATTAGCCCAACCTGAAAATCCGTACTTTTCGTTTGAGATGTCATACCGACACAGAGGATGCCAAGCGCAAACAATAACAGTCTGGTTATTGGGAAATTATCGATTTTTCCGCCGTCGGTGGAAGGTGCGACGTTCCTCCATACCAATATACAAAAAAGTATTGCCAGAGGAACTATTGCCCAAAAGGCTCCGCGCCACGATCCAAACTCTGCAAAAATGCCACCGAACGCAGGACCAAAAACAGTGGCCACGCCCCAGGTCGTCGAAATAACAGACAATACCCGCATACGCAATTCCGGCGGATAAATATCGCCGATCAAACCGTAGGCTTGTGAGATAATAAGACCGCCGCCTAAACCTTGCAGAACCCTCCAGGCAATTAGAATTTCGATATTCGGCGCAAATGCAGCGCCCAGATTGCCTACTAGAAATAGAAAGCCGGCAAAAACATACCCATTGCGCCGGCCAAAAATCTCTCGAACCGGTCCCGTGGCGGCGGTGCCGACAATTGCACCGACCATAAAAATCATCACCGGCCAGGAATAAAGCTCGGTCCCGCCTATATCTTTGATGATGGTCGGCATAATAGTCGTTATCACGAAAGTATCGATAGCGAACAGAAGAATCCCGAGATTGAGGATAATCGAATAGATCAGCAACTCGCCGCTAAATATCCGCTTCCAGGTGGCGGGGTCTGTTTCTGGAATTCCATTTTCTGAGGTCATAGCTGGAGTGTGCCGTTTCAAACAATCAGATTGCAATCACCAATTATTAGTCCGTATACTGATCAATTCAATTAAACTTTAAAGACGGACCTTTAACAACTGCTTTTTCTGATATAAATTTTAGGTAGCCGTTCGAATAATGTGCGAACATCTGAACGACCAAACCGCGGAAGGCCAAAGAGATGGATACACCGGTATCAAATGCTGAAGAGCGACAAGAATATTATGCAAAAATCCGCAGTCATGGCTGTGCACCGCTTTGGGAAAATCTAGAGTATTTAGTTACACCTGAACCGGTCATCACGTCGGTTCCTAATCTTTGGGATTACTCGGAACTTCGTGACGACCTTCTGCACTCAGCCAATTTGATCACCGCCGCCGAAGCCGAACGTCGGGTATTAATGCTCGAGAACCCTGCTCTCGAAGGCAACTGCTCTATTACTGAATCTTTGTTCGCAGGGCTTCAACTTATTATGCCGGGCGAAGTTGCCATCGCTCACCGCCACACACCGGCAGCACTACGATTTATTATTGAAGGCTCAGGTGGCTACACATCCGTCAATGGCGAAAAAACATTTATGGAGCCGGGTGATTTTAT
>CAJXJM010000218.1 GCA_913054205.1 uncultured Rhodospirillaceae bacterium | reverse complement strand
TGAAAATTCTGTGCTCGACGCTGTCTGTTGGCGAGGTACGGTTGGTCGTCTGTCGGTTGCGCCTGAGGACGGTATGGAAGTTATCGCCACAGGTCGCCTCACAACCTATCCCGGGCGTTCCAATTACCAAATCGTTATTGAACAATTAGAAGTTGCCGGTGAAGGCGCTCTCTTAAAACTTCTGGAAGACCGCCGCAAAAAACTGCTGGCGGAAGGTTTGTTTGATGAAGAGCGCAAAAAACCTTTGCCCTATCTGCCTGAAACCATCGGCGTGGTGACGTCGCCGACCGGCGCTGTTATTCGCGATATTTTGCACCGCCTGGCAGATCGATTTCCGCGCCATGTCTTGCTGTGGCCAACCAATGTGCAAGGCGAGGGGGCGGCTGAGCAAATTGCCGCCGGCATTGAAGCTTTTAATAATCTGCCGGATGATGGCAGCGTCCCGAGGCCTGATTTGATCATTGTCGCCAGAGGCGGCGGTAGTCTCGAAGACCTTTGGTCTTTTAATGAGGAGGTTGTGGTGCGCGCTGCAGCCGCAAGTGATATTCCCTTGATCTCTGCCGTTGGTCACGAAACCGACACAACACTTATCGATTACGCCTCCGATCGGCGCGCACCGACGCCCTCCGCTGCAGCAGAAATGGCGGTGCCGGTACGTGCCGATTTGATGGCGCAAATTGCCGATGATGGCGTCCGTCTTCAGCGCGCGATGAACAGGTCGTTGGAAGAACATCGCCGGGAAATTGAAGGACTGTCCCGCGGCCTGCCTGACCCTCGGCGCTTGGCCGAAGAAGCCACCCAACGTCTCGATGATCGCAGTGAACGCCTGCTGAATGCCAAGGGCATCTATTTTGATGGTTTGGCCTCAGATGTCGCGAGATTAGCAGCGGGTTTGATCAGCCCGGCACAACAAATTACCGCCAAACAAGGTGAGCTAAATGGTTGGATCCGTGCTTGGAGTCAGGGACTTAGGTCTTTTGTTGATCAAAAATCCCATGATCTTGAGCGCTATAGTTTAATGCTGGAAGGCGTCTCTTTTCAGCGCGTTTTAGATCGCGGGTTTGCCTTGGTTACAGACGCTCAAGGCCAGCCGGTAACATTGGCGGCGGCGACCGAGCCTGGCATGGATATCGGTATTCGCTTTGGTGATGGTGATGTCAACGCGACTGTTTCTGGTGGTGGCACGCCAAACCCACAGAAAAAAAAGCTCCCCAAAAAGCCATCTAAGAAATCAGCGAGTACACATGATGACGATGCCCAAGAGTCGCTATTGTGAAGCAGATTGTTTTCGGCTTTATTTTATTAGCCTCAACTGCCGGGGTTTTTGATGCAGCCATTGCCGGAGACTTAAAACTTTCCGGCCAAATGTCGCAGGGCGGTCTGATTCTGGGTTGGGCATCACCCGGGGCCACCATCACGCTTGATGGCAAAAAAATTCGACAAGCTGCGTCGGGAGATTTTTTGCTCGGCTTTTCCCGTGATGCGAAAGCCAAAGCCAAGCTTGAAATCAAATATGCCGATGGCACTCAAGATATGAGGGCACTCTCGATTACACCCCGCAGCTACGACATTCAGCGTATCGATGGCCTGCCGAAACGAAAAGTAACGCCTTCCGCTGCGGACCTCGTGCGCATAAAAAAAGAGCGCGCTTTAATCACAAAAGCCCGTCAACAAATCGTCACAGAGCCAATGTTTGTTGCGGGCTTTACGAGGCCTGTCATCGGGCGCATCAGTGGCGTCTATGGCTCACAGCGAATTCTCAATGGTAAACCTAGGCGGCCTCATTATGGTGTCGACATTGCCGCGCCTGAAGGATCAAATATTAAAGCGGCCTCAGCTGGTGTTGTTATTTTCGCCCATCCCGGCATGTTTTTTAATGGCAAGACGGTAATCATCGACCATGGTCTGGGCCTGCGCTCAACCTATATTCATATGAGCGCGCTCGCGGTCAAAGCGGGCCAGCAAGTTAACAAAGGGCAAATTGTGGGGCGCGTCGGTCAAACCGGCCGCGCTACCGGACCGCATCTTCATTGGGGCCTGCAATTGAATAGCCTGGCTTTAGATCCTGAACTCTTGCCGGGGATTTTACTTCGGTAACTGTTCCTGCTCGTTCGGCCAGCGATTATGAACCCAAAGCCATTGGTCCGGGTTCTGCCTAATCCAATCTCCCAAGTGCTGATTTACGACCATCATTAAGTTAACAACGTCTGCCTGCTTGCTTCCGCTGTCAGGGAGTTCGAGAGGGGGATGAACTGTTACCCTAAATCTGGCACCGCCCATGCGCTCGACTTGAACCGGTACCACGGGGCAGTTAAAGCGATAGGCAAGTTGCGCTAAGGCGGGCGCGGTCATTGCGTCGCGCCCTAAAAAAGGAACGGCAATGCCATCATTCATTTTTTGATCGACCAACATAGCGAGATGATCGCCGTTGTTGAGTGCACGCAGAATATCTTTGGAGCCTTCTGGACCTTTTGGAAAATATTCGCCGCCCGTATAAGAACGTCCTTTTTGAACCAGCCTATTAAAAAAGGGATTATTTGCCTTGCGATACACCACATGCAAGGGCAGACCTTTTTTGGTTGCGGCAAGTGGCACGATTTCCCAATTTGCAAAGTGGCCACTGAAAAACAAGCCAGGTTTATTGTCGTCGCGCAAATTTTCAATGTGTTCAATGCCGATTACTTCGACGCGGCTTTTGTCTTTATAGGGATTAAATTTTGCAAGATGAGGATGCTCACCGGCAGTGCGCCCCAGATTCTCCCACATCCGGAGTACCGTATCTTCAATCTCAGCAGGTGATAAATCGGGGAAAAATTCAGCTAATCCTCTTCGTGCATTATTGGAAATACGTAGTTTTGGCCCGAGAATACGGCCCATCCAACCACCGATAGCGGATGCCCAATCAACGGGAAGGAGAAGAAAAAAGGCGTTTAGGGACCAAGCGATGGCGGCTTCGGTCGGGTGCGCAATATTTTTGCGAATCCAGTGTTTCATTAATTTAGGATCTCGAAATCTATGAGTACGAATTTAAAAGACTGTCTAGCGCACTTGTTTCGGTCCAGTCGAGCGTTACCGACACGATTGTCACATCTTTTTTTAAGCCTTGTGGCAGGCGGACGTGATCTTTGGCCGTTGTAACGAGAACGCCCCCTTCTTTTTTGGCGATTTCAAGGAGGTTGGAAATCTCGTTCTCCGAATAGGGATGATGGTCATCAAAGGTTTTTGCGCCGATCAGATCACAACCGATTTCGAGGAGTGTATTAAAAAATTTCTTCGGTCGGCCGATACCGGCAAAGGCATAGACTTTTTTGTCCTTAAGCGCAGCGGCGTCGGCATCTGGCTTGAGGCGAGCATGGAATATCTCAATCGAATTTTGAGGAACATCGTAGAGAAGGGCTTCCAAATTAAAACGATCCTCGCCAATAATGACGACAGCCTGAGCACGGCCGATCCCGGTTGTTACACCTTCACGAAGCGGCCCCGCTGGAATTAGGCGACCGTTCCCAAATCCGGTTTCGCCGTCGATGACAATGATCGACAAATCTTTTTTGACAGATGGATTTTGAAAACCGTCATCCATGACAATGATGTCGGCGCCGGCTTGGTGAGCTGCCTCGATGCCAGCTTGACGGTCGGTGCTGATCCAAGCGGGTGCGATTTCAGTCAGTAGCAACGGCTCGTCACCCACTTCCTGAGCGCTGTGAGTGTCGGGGTCAACTTTAACAGGACCTTCGAGGGAGCCGCCGTAACCGCGGCTTAGGAAATGAATAGATTTTCCGCGGGCTTTTAGCTCGGCGCCGAGAGATAGCGCTGTCGGTGTTTTGCCTTGTCCGCCGGCGACCAAATTGCCGACACAGATTATCGGGATTGGTGCCTGCCAAGGTTTTGTGCGGTCTTGGTGGAATGCACTTGCCAATCCGTAGACCCATCCTGCCGGTGCGAGCAAGGCTGATAGGATGGAGCTTTTATGATTGTACCAAAATTCAGGCGGCCGCATTTTCGGCCCCAAATTTTTTATCCAGGATGATTTCAATCTCACTTGCCACCAAATCAATGACTTGGGAGTGCTGATCAACAAAAGCTTGGCCCTGGCGGATCATATTTTGCCGTTGAGAGGCGTCCGTTAGCAAGTCCGCAACGGCGGCGGTCAATTCGGCTTCGTCTTTTATTTGGCGCGAACAGCCTTGCTGGATCATCTGCTCAGACATCCATTGAAAATTCATCATATGCGGGCCGTGCAGGACAGCGCAATTCAGGCGCAAAGCCTCAAGTGGATTTTGGCCGCCGAGCGGCACCAAAGATTTACCCATAAAGGCAATCTCTGTCAGCCTGAAAAACAAACCGAGCTCGCCCATGGTGTCGGCGATATAGATATCTGTAGCGGCATTGACAACCTCCCCCGACGAGCGTTTCGCACATTTAACATCGATCGGCTGCAATCTTTCTACGATTTCAATTCCGCGGGTTGGATGGCGTGGCACGATCACGGTCAACAAGCCGGGATGATCTGCTTTTAGGTTTTGATGAACCCGGGCGATGATTTCTTCTTCGCCGGGATGGGTGCTGGCGGCGAGCCAAATCGGGCGGTCTCCCACTTCGGATCTTAATTGCGTGAGGTCTTGTTCATCCGCCGGCAGTGCCGGTACGGCAAATTTCAGATTGCCCAGATTTTTTGTAAGTTTGGAGCCCAGTTTATTCAGCCGATCAACATCGGCGTCGGTTTGTCCTAGGCATAACGTAAATCCGTGCAGTAGGGTTTTTATTAAAGAGCGCGCGCGCTGCCATCCGGCAAATGATTTAGGCGAGATGCGTCCGTTGACCAGTACCATCGGAATGCCGCGTGATTGGGCTTCGGTAATGATGTTGGGCCAAAATTCGCTTTCTGCCCAAAGCGCGATATCCGGTTTCCAATACTCCAGGAATCGCCGGACATAGGACGGTCTATCCACCGGAATGTATTGATGGAAAGCGCGGCCCGGCAAGCGCTCTTGCATTAATTTTGCCGAGGTCACCGTACCTGTGGTCATCAAAAGATGACAGTCAGGTCTGTCTTCCAAAAATTTCTCGATGAGTGGCAACATCGAT
>CAJXJM010000217.1 GCA_913054205.1 uncultured Rhodospirillaceae bacterium | reverse complement strand
GGGGGCGTCTGGTCTGGTGTTCGATTGGACAAAAGATATTCTGAAAACAGCAGGCCTAGTCGCAGGCGGGACACAAGCGCTCAATGCTTATAACAGTCCGGCGGCAAAACAAAAATTGCTTTTCAAAGCCTTAAAACGACTTCGGTGTTCAAAACAGGTTGCGCTCGTTGAAACGGCTGCGGTGACGATGATTAATGATCGTCACCATGCTGCCCGCCTTTTAAGTGATGCGACGGAATCGATTGAGATCTCCCTTTTAACCAGCTGGATTGATGCATCTGCAAGCCAAGATTTTGGCACCGTGATTGGAAATATATCTGCGTCTGGCAATTATAAGTCTCCCACTGGAGGAAGTAGGTTCAGAAGTTCGGGTGCAGATCCCTATGATCCCAAAAAGCTTTCAGCGGGGCTGGCAAAATGTGTCGTTGAATGATGTTGTTATACGGCATTTTAATTGTACCCTATGATCGAATATTGCCGACAAAGCCAGTGTACATTAGTAGCCGGTATCGGGAAAAACAGTCATGGCGAAGGTTAGCGAATTAAAATGAATGATTTCTCTGAAGACACTAATCCGGGATAACGGCTGTCACTTCGATTTCCACTTTCGCTTCATTTTCGACAAGACCGGCAACTTGAATACCTGTCATGGCGGGAAATACTTTGCCGAGAACGCTTTGATAGGCTTGCCCGAGATTACGCAAGGACGCGTTATATTCATCTTTATCGATAAAATACCAGGTCATGCGGGTTATGTGCTCAGGTCTGGCACCTGCTTCAGTAAGCACAGCGACAATATTTTTGAGGGCTTGGTGCGCCTGTTCAGCAAAATCGTTGGTTTCAAACTCTTCCTTTTCGTTCCATCCGACCATGCCAGCGACAAATACCATCGTGCCTTTGGCAGCGATACCGTTGCTGTAGCCTTTGGGTTTCGGCCAATTTGGCGGCTGTAAGATATCCATGATTGGGTGCGCTCCTAATACAAACTTGAACCTGTAAAAAAATTAGTTTAGACTTAAACTATTCAAGGATAAAACAATTTATACTCCCCTTGCAAGGGTAACAATCTGGTGGGTGGAAGCCAGACATAATTGAGATCTATTTGGACAGGAATCGGCAGATGAAGATCGTATGCGTTGGCGGCGGACCCGCCTCACTCTATTTTTCACTTCTCGCAAAAAAGACCAATCGTGATTGGGATATAACGGTTTATGAGCAAAATCCAGACAACGTGACCTGGGGTTTTGGCGTCGTTTTTTCCGATGAAACGATGGATAACTTTAAAGACGCAGATTATGACACCTTTAAAGCGATCACCGACAGTTTCATCCACTGGGATGACATTGATGTCTTCCACAAAGGCCATAAAATAACGTCGAGTGGTCATGGTTTTGCCGGTATGCAGCGCTTAAAACTCCTTCAAATCCTGGAAGGCCGCGCCAAAGAGCTCGGCGTTAAAATGATCCACGACGTCATTGTTGATAATTTGGAAGATCATAAAGACGCGGATCTGATCGTTGCCGGCGATGGCATTACTTCCTTTATCCGCGACCAACATAAAGAGGAATTTGGCGCCGATGTCATTATGCGGCCAAATAAGTTCACTTGGCTCGGCTCGACCAAGGAATTTGATACTTTTACGTTCTACTTCAATGAGAACGAACATGGCTTGTGGCGGGCGCATTGTTATCAATATATGCCGGGCAATTCGACTTTCATCATCGAGACCACCGAGGAATGTTGGAAGCGGGCAGGGCTGGAGGACGTCACCGAAGAAGAAACCGTCGCCTATTGTGCCAAATTGTTTGAAAAAGAACTCGGCAATGACACGTTGATCACCAACAACTCTGTGTGGCGGACTTTTCCGTGCGTCAAAAACGCCAAATATTATCACGATAACATCGTGCTGCTGGGCGATTCTCTCCACACCGCGCATTTCTCGATTGGCTCCGGCACAAAATTGGCAATGGAAGATGCGGTGGCGTTATATGAAAGCCTCAACGAACACCCGGGAGATTTGGCGAACGCGTTACCTGAATTCCAAGCAAAGCGTGAGCCTGATGTCGATGCGCTGCAACGTGCCGCTCAGGTGAGCATGGAGTGGTTTGAAAATGTCGAGCGCTATCACGATGTTATGGAGCCCCTGCAATTTACGTATTCATTGCTAACTCGTAGTCTCCGGATTAACCACGAAAATTTGCGCCTTCGAGACCAGGAGCTTGTCGACCAAGTCGATGATTGGGTAACGGACAAAGCCGCCGCGCAATCCGGTATTGCCCGTGAAAACATCGCCGAAGGCAAGGCGCCGCCGCCGATTTTTACTCCCTATAAACTGCGGGATCTGGTTTTACAAAACCGCATCGCAGTTTCCTCGATGTGCATGTATTCAGCCAAAAACGGCATCGTCGATGATTTTCATCTCGTGCATCTTGGCAGCCGGGCGATGGGCGGGGCCGGCCTAATTATGACTGAAAGCACCGCTATTAGTGAAGACGGGCGGATATCGCTCGGCTGCGCGGGTATATATAACGACGCTCAAGTTGAAGCTTGGAAGCGGATCGTCGATTATATTCATGCAAATAGTTATGCCAAAATCGGTTTGCAATTGTGTCATGCCGGCCGCAAGGCTTCTACCGTGTTGCAATGGGAAGGCGGAGATAAAGTGCCCCTGACCGAAGGCGATTGGCCGATAATGGCGGCCTCGCCAATTGCCTTTTCCGCCACTAATCCCATACCCAAAGAAATGACCCGTGAGGATATGGATCGGGTGCGAGATGAGTTTGTTGCGGCAGCAGGACGAGCTGAGCAGGCAGGCTTTGATATGCTTGAATTGCATTGCGCGCATGGCTATCTGCTCAACACCTTTATTTCCCCTAAAACCAACATTCGCGCGGATGAATATGGTGGTTCCTTGGAAAACCGCCTCAAATATCCGCTGGAAGTATTTAGCGCGCTGCGGGCGGCTTGGCCGGACGAAAAGCCGATATCGGTGCGCATTTCTGCAACTGATTGGATTGAAAATGGCATTATTCCTGAAGATGCCGTCGAGATTGCCAAAGCCTTCAAGGCAGCGGGATGTGATATCTTGGATGTCTCTTCAGGCCAGGTTGTGTCCGAAGAAGAGCCTGAATATGGCCGGTTGTTCCAACTGCCGTTTTCAGATCGGATCAAATTGGAAGCCGACATTCCAACAATGACAGTGGGAAATATTCAGTCCTACGCCGATGCTAACTCTATTATTGCCAGCGGACGCGGCGATATCTGTGTGATAGCCCGTATGCATTTATTTGATCCTTATTGGTCCCGCCACGCCGCAAACGAGCTCGGATACGATCTGGATATGCCTGATCAATACAAATCTGTGCAGTATTACACCCCAAGATGGACCTGATTGAGGCGTGATTCGGAAAAATTAATATTCAATAGATTCTACTAAACGCCATAATTCATTGAAAAATAGACATTAATAATACACCTATGCAATTACTGCATAACAGTTTTGCGGTTTTCCCCCTAACTGAACGGGTTGAATAAGCCTATATACTCCTCATCGAAACATTAACATTCCGGTCGTTCAGAGAAGGGCCGGACAGAAAGTAGGAGAAAAAAAATGAATAAACTTTCTACAGAGCAAACTGAATTGGCCACGGAAGAAATGGTTTCTATCGTCGCACTCAGCGAAGTTAAGCCATTGACCATGGAAGAAGTCGATTTGATCATCCGTAACGCGCGTCTGGCTCAAGCCGAAGTTGCTGTTCAAATGTTCAAAGCGGTCGCTAGCTATATTGGTAATATGTTTGCTGCCATTCGACGCGGCATAAATGCAGCAACAACCTATGACGAACTCGCCCGTTTGTCAGATCGTCAACTCGCCGATATCGGTATTAGTCGTGATCAAATTGCGAGTGTCGCATTTAATGATGTTGCAACACGCACAGCATCGGCCAATCTTTCGAGCTATGGTTACAGCATGAAAATTGCGCGCCCTACCAATGACTGGGTCGATCATATAGCTGCCTAATTAAATACCTTGATTGATACTCGCCCTATCAATCAAAAATAATAAAATTTGAAGTACCTCCTAAAACATCCCTGTTAAACTGAATGCCCCCTGGTTTTGCGACCAGGGGGTTTTCTATTTTAGGTTAATTTTTTACACACCCCCGTTCCGCAGAGTAGGACTTCTCCTGAAACGGATAGCAATCTGTATAAAGTGAGAACCAAATTGGTGCCCCGACCATCAGACAGAATTGATACCGGCCTGCTGAACGCATTTCCTGACCCTGTCATTTTATTGAATATTGAGCGCGAGGTGGTTTTTGCCAACTCGGCGGCGATTGAAATGTTGGATAACCGGTTTGAAAATCGCGACCTTGCCCAGTCTTTCCAATATCCCGATGTGTTGGAGGCCGCTGATGCGGTGCTCGCAGGTGAAGCCTCGCAAGAGGTTAACATCTCTGTGCCGGTTCCGGTGCCGCGCAATCTAAATGTTAGAATTATTCGTTATGCTGAGCCTGCATCAGAGGACGGCGCTATTGCGTTGATGGTCTTTCATGATGTGAGTTCAGAAACCTTGGCGGAACAAATGCGTCAGGATTTTGTCGCCAATCTCAGTCATGAGCTTCGCTCGCCGATTGCATCATTGATAGGATTTATTGAGACGTTACGGGGTCCAGCTCAAGATGATGCGAAGGCGCGCGAGCGATTTCTGTCTATCATGGGGGATGAATCGCAACGTATGGCCCGCATGATCGATGATTTGCTATCGCTGTCGCGCGTTGAGGCCAGCGAGCGCCTACGTCCCCAAGATCAAGTCAATATATCCGAGCTTCTCGAAAAGACGCGTGAGTTGCTCCTCAGTCGGGCTGAGGAACGAAAAATGGAATTGATTTTTGAAAAGGGAATTGTTAATAATAAAGGTGAGTATACAACTTCCAAATTACCAGTAGGAGTTTGGGATTTTAAGGGTGGATATGAAGATAGAACATTCGATATAAGTGGAAATAACAATCACGCAAAGTTTTACAATGTAGGATTTGCAAATAAATCTTTAAAAAGTAATACAGAAAGATATTTACCTTATAGAA
>CAJXJM010000216.1 GCA_913054205.1 uncultured Rhodospirillaceae bacterium | reverse complement strand
AGCAGCCCCACGCCCATCATGCCGCCTCCAACAATCACCACTCTTGCATGTGATTTCAATTTGTCGTCTCCATTGGAGGTTGGGGCTAGATCCGAATCCGTTCGTTCTTGGGATCGTAAAAAGGTTTCAGGGACGCTTTTGCTGTGTATCGTTCACAAGCGATTTCGATCTCGTAATTTCCGGATTTGCAAAAGGTCGCGGTGGCGCCGTCCGGATTGTTGACATAACCCATACCGAGGGAACAGCCCATGGTGTAGCTGTACGTGCCCGATGTGATATAGCCCACGATCACGTCATCGCGCCAAATGGGTTCGTCGTGATACATGAGCGGCTTGGGGTCGTCCAGGGCGAACTGTACCAGTCTTTTCTTGGGCCCTTTTTCCTTTTGGGCCAGGAGCGCTTCGCGACCGATAAACCCGCCATCCTTCTTGAAGTTGACCGCGAACTTGAGCCCAGCTTCGAGCGGCGTGTCGTCAACGGTGATATCGTGCCCCCAATGGCGGTAGCCTTTTTCCACCCTCAATGAATTCAGGGCATGGTAGCCGGCATGTTGCAGGTCGAAGGCTTTGCCCGCCTCCAGGATCACGTCGTACACGCCCGTGGCGAATTCCGTAGGAATATAAAGCTCCCAGCCCAATTCCCCCACAAAGGTGATCCGGGACGCCCTCACGTGAGCGTAAGCCAGGTCGATTTCCCGGGAAGTGCCGAAGGGAAATGCCTCGTGGGACATGTCGCTGTCGGTCAACGATTGCAGTAAGTTCCTGGACTTGGGCCCCATGATACTCAGGACGGCCATGCCGGAGGTCACATTGGTGAGAACGGCGTGGCCGTTTTTCGGAATATGGCTTTGAAGCCAATGAAAATCCCGGGTTTCCGTGGAAAAGGCGGTGACGACCAGGAAGCGGTCTTCGGCAATCCGGGTGACGGTGAGGTCCGCTTCAATACCGCCCCGTTCGTTGAGCCACTGGGTATAAACGAGCTTGCCAACGGTAACGGACATGTTGTTGGCACAGACCTGATTCAAGATCTCTTCGGCGTCGCTTCCCTCCAAGATAAATTTGGCGAAAGACGTTTGATCGAACATCGCTACGCCCTCGCGAACCGCCCGGCACTCGTTGCCTGTATATTCAAACCAATTCTGGCGTCCGTAGGAATATTCGTATTTGGCTTCCACGCCGTCGGGCGCAAACCAGTTGGCGCGTTCCCAACCCGTTGCCTCACCGAAACAGGCTCCCGCCTTCGCCAAACGGTCATGCAACGGTGATCTACGCACGCCTCGGCTTGTGTCGAACTGGCGGAAAGGCCAATGCATGGCGTAAAGCAGCCCCAAACCTTCGATGGTGCGGTCGTGCAGATAGAGATGGTTTCCCTGGAAGGGCGCGAAGCGGCGAATATCCACATCCCATAAGTCCATCGGTTGGTGGCCCTTGACCAGCCATTCCGCCAAAACCATTCCAGCTCCGCCGGCGGATTGGATGCCAATCGAGTTGAAGCCCGCCACAACGAAGAAATTTCTCAATTCCGGGGCTTCGCCCAGAATGTAGCGGTCGTCCGGCGTGAAACTCTCGGGGCCGTTCATGAACAAATGGATGCCGATGTCCTCAATTTCGGGAATACGGTGAATGGCCTGCTCGAAAATGGGCACCAGATGTTCTTGGTCTTCCGGCAGGGTGCCGAAACTGAAGTCCTCGGGGATTCCCTTCATGCCCCAGGGCACGGCAACCGGCTCGAAGGAGCCACACAGCAATTTACCGGCATCCTCCTTGTAGTAGGTATATCCGTCCTGATCGCGCATGGTAGGCGCACCCGGCACCAGGCCCTCCATGGCTTCCGTCACGAAATAGTAGTGTTCGGCGGCGTGAAGGGGCACGTTAACCCCCGCCATATTGCCCAGAGCTCGTGCCCACATGCCGCCACAATTGACAACGAATTCCGCTTGGATGTCCCCCTTTTCGGTGGAAACCCCCGTCACGACCCCATCTTTCTTGAGAATGCCGGTCACCTTGGTTTCCTCGAAAACCTGGGCACCACCCATTTTTGCGCCTTTGGCGAGGGCCATGGTGGTGTCGATGGGATTGGTTTGTCCGTCTCCGGGCAGGTAGACTCCACCGACCATATCCCCTGTATAGGCCAGCGGCCAAACTGCTGCCAGATCCTCCGGAGTGGCCATTTCCACTTCAAGGTCGAAAACGCGGGCCATGGAGGCGCCCCGCTTCAATTCCTCGAATCGTTCGGGGTTGGTGGCCACGGAGATCGAACCAGTTTGTTTGAATCCCGTTGCCTGCCCCGTCTCCTCCTCCAGGGTGGCATAGAGCTTGGACGTGTATTGGGCGAGTTTGGTGATGTTGGAGGAGGATCTCAATTGACCGACAAGACCGGCGGCGTGCCAGGTTGTCCCGCATGTCAGGGTCTTGCGCTCCAAAACCACGACATCCTTCCAGCCTAGTTTGGTCAGGTGGTAGGCCACACTGCAGCCGACAATCCCGCCGCCGATGATGACCACTTGTTTATGAGTTGGAAACGCCGTTGTCATGTTGACCTTTTCATTCGCTCATTCTCAGTTGAAAGGGTACCCCATTGCGGCGCCATCTCCTGATGTGCAATGGGAAAGATCTCTCTGAACCTTTTATGAAACAAGTACAGGCTGGATTCTATATGTGACAAAGGCCCCGGCTGATAACCATTGCTTTTTGCTCCCCGCTGAATCCGTTCCACCAATACCTTGTCTTCTTCATTGACTGTGCTGTTTAATTTTATGTTTAGATCTACTAATTCCCGTTCTTCTTCAGTGAGGTCGTTTCGCTTGAAACCAGTACATCGGACCTCTGTTTTATCAACCCCCATTGGTAAAATCTGGAATGCCCAGAATACTTCTGTGTAAAACTCTATACCCATATTCATGTGCATGCTTACCTGCATCCAACAGCTCTTCACAGGATCATCAACCCTATGGTCTGAGGCATGAACAAGTGCCTGATAACGGGCTTCGTCGATTTCCTTTGAGGCTTTTGTTTTCATTCTAAAGGTTCCAAATCCTATTCCTGTGGATAGCTCTCCCCCCTCTCCTCCTTCACGGGTCATACGTTGCAGCCCAGGATGTCCAAGTGGAATGTGATAATTTTCGGCGTAATTATCCCAAGCTAATTTCCAATTGCAATCCCACTCTTGACCAAATGTCCCCTCCACCCGAACCATATCTTCAGTGTGATAAGCTGCTACAAACTCATCTATAGGCGCGTACTGATCTTTAACCGATAGACAATCACTTTTTTCCATCTTTACGAAAATAAATCCTCGATATACTTCCAGTTCAACAAGATTCAATCCCAATTTAGTTTTATCGCATTCGGGGAATTTTTTCGGTTCACTAATACCTCTTAAAGATCCATCATGATTGAAAGTCCAACCATGATATTGACATTGAATAGCACTCTTGCACTGACCATTACCGTCCAAAAGACGAGATGCTCTGTGCGTACATACATTTTGAAAAGCGCGCAATACGCCGTCCTTGCCCATCATGATGATGGCACTGTCTCTCCACAAATCAAAAACCAGATACTCTCCTGGTTTTTGAACTTCAGAAACATGTCCGGCAAACTGCCATGTTTTTAAAAACACTTCACGATATTCCAACTCCAACAATTCCTCGCTGGCATAAGTCCACATGGGTAGTGATTTACCCGTTTCTTCTTCAAGGTACTCAATGTGGTGGTCGAACCGCGTGTTTGGATTGGTAGTATCGGTCATAAATCGCATGGTGAAAGTCCTTTCTTTACGGCTCACGGTTTAAGCACCTTGAGATACCAGTTTAGAAAATGCTGATGAAAGCCTTCCATTTCAGAAAGTTTTCCTGGGCGATAAAAATGCGAATTAACCCCTTTTTGATTATTGGCGACAATTTCTTCATCGGCCTGGGTGGTCAGATCCCAGAGCCATGTTAATTCCTTGAGGTCATAATCTTTGCCTTCTTCAGCCGCTTCATGGACGAACCAAAAGAGATCACAGACACAATTAGCAATGGATAAGGGCATGAAGCGATAGCCGACCATATGGTCATCGTAAATCAGAAAAAATGAAAGCGGGCCTATCATTAAGTCAGAAGCCGCACCATCATAGTCCGTAATATTACCCAGCAGACGCGAAGCCGCTATGCCGCCCGCCGTTCCACTTTTCATGCCTGGCAGTAAGGGCTCTCTGCTGTATTGATACCCTTCCTCGCCTTCATTCGCTAAATCAAAATAACAGTCGCACGATCTCGTCCTGACAGCATTGGTCTTGGTTTTCAAATAAGCCTCTAGATGTTGATTCCGTTTTGCAGGCGGCAAGGCTGCTGCGTGGATCTCGCTATACTCCCGGTGCGACGGCGTGCAGTGGTAACATTCCTGATAATTCTCGACAGCTAATTTCCAATTGGCACGGATGTGGTAAGTGTTCTGCTTGATAAGCTTCATTTTATCGAAGCCAAACAAATCAAAGGTATCCTTCAAATCAGCTTGCATGGACTTTAAAGATAATGGCTTCTCCGCCAGGCTGATAAAAATCAAACCGCCGATTAATTCAAGATGCACGCGATGCAAGCCATTAGCCGATTTGTCGAAATCATCATTCATGTTGCGCGCAGCTAATAACTTGCCGTCTAAATTATAACTCCATGCGTGGTAAGGACAGATTAATGATTTGGTATTACCTTTTTTCTCCAGGCAAATATGCGACCCCCGGTGTCGACATACATTTAAAAGGGCATTGATTTCGCCTGTTTTTGTGCGCGTGATAATGATGCTCTCTTGATCAAACTCAAATAAGAAGAAATCACCATGCTCAGGAATTTGCGAGGCATGACCCACGAATATCCAGTGTTTCAAAAATATATTCTCTATCTCCTTTTGATAGATATCATCATTTGTATAAAAGCTCTGCCCTAATGAATAGCCGCTTTGGTAATTATTTATAAGCTCTGACATGTTCATTCCTCTGACACGTGTATTTGTACAGTGATGGTATTCACCCGATTCAGTTTTATCCGGAGCGCACAAGGCCCCGGTACACCGGCCAGGATATCGCCACCATGATCGCGGCGTAAGCGGCG
>CAJXJM010000215.1 GCA_913054205.1 uncultured Rhodospirillaceae bacterium | reverse complement strand
CGAGCCGTCGTCGTCTGATCAACATTGATGGCGTGCGTGTCACGCCGCCGCACCCATTTTTGTGTTCAAATGGCAAATGGCTGTTTGCCCGCGAAATCGAGCCTGGCATGGAGCCCATCAAAGCCGACGGCTCTATCTATTGGGTCAGATCGGTGTTCGCCGATGGCTATGGCAGCACGGTCTACAATCTCGAAGTCGATGGCGGTGATTGTTTTATCGCCGGCGGCTTTCGCGTTCACAACTCGACCATCATCTGCGCTGAACTGCATCGCCAAGGCTGGTTCAGCGATGCGGAATGGGACATTGAGCGACGCTATTCACGCTACGAAAATCCGTTTCGCGGCTATGGCGAAGACTGGGATAGCGTCAGCCACATCTACCGTCTCATCGCCGAGCCACTGATTGCACTCTCCCGGCGGGCGCCGATGACGTTTGGCCGCGCGCTTGCAGGCTTGATCCGGCCCTGGATCACCGAGCTTGACTACCGTTATGCCGGCTGGCCCAAAGGCCACATTCTCGGCCATCTCGCGATGAAATACGGCACACCGATTATCCGCTTTCTGTGGGGCATAAAAGTTAAGTCGCCGGAGAAAGCGAATGCTTAAAGATATTACCGGCCGGGAGTTTGACGACGAGCTGACCGATTTTTTACGCTGGTTCACCCGCCATCACGGCGAAATCACGGTGCCGGCCAACGACGCCATGAGTTTTGTCGGCGGCCATGCGGGTCTGGTCATCTTCAGACGCGGCCAGTTCCAGGTGCAACTCTTTACCGGTGGGCCCAACCTCAACATACCGGATCACACACATCCCAACGTCGATTCCTACGAGGTGTTTCTCTACGGCATGCTGTTCACGCTCGAGGGCAAAAGCATAGCGCCGAACGAAAAGGAGATGCTGCGCGGCACCCGCGTCTTGCCATGGGACACCTCGGCGCCCTTGCATGCTTATAAATGCATTCGGGTTTTGCCGAACAACAAACATGGCGGCGTGGTGAGCTCTAAAGGCGGTGCGTTTCTGTCTGTCCAGCAGTGGCTCAATGGCGTCAAGCCGACTTGTGTGACGACCGATTGGGACGGTGAACATATCGACGCCGGGCATAAAGCTCGCCAGCAGGCGGTCGCCGGGAGATAAATGTAAATGAAATTAGTAACCCACCCCTCATCCAACCCTCTCCCATCAAGGGACAGGACGCCTGCGACTGCAGGTCGCCGCTTATGCGGCGCAGCCAAGCTTACGGAGTAAGCGCCCGGCGTTTGAGGGGACAATAAAAAGGAACCAGTTGTGAACTCACCAGACCAAAAGACCAATAACATCGATTATGACCGAGCTTTTGTACCGTCTTTTAAAGCCGGGCTCGGACGGCTCAACTCATCGGAACAGCAATATCTCAAACATCTCATCACCCCCGAGGCTGCCTTTCTTATGGCTAAAGCGTTCGGCCCCGATATGGGCGTGATGTTATGGCCTTTCATCGCCGAAGACACCCCCAAGGCTTGGGCGATGATCGGAAAAATAGCCCGGCTGAGGATTGACATGGCCTCAGCCCGCTATTCGGCCGCCTGCAATTCTGGGGCTCTCCCCGGGCTCCATACCAAAACGGGATTGCGGGCGGCTTTGGTTTCATCAAGGCGGCGGCGCGGCGTATAACGCGGTGCCGCCTTGAAATCCTGCGTATTGCCCGACTGTGCCTTCTCCGCCAAAGCGCGGATCACATCAACAAATTCGTCGAGCGTTTCTTTGCCTTCGGTTTCTGTCGGCTCCATCAAAAGCGCGCCATGAACAACCAGCGGAAAATACATCGTCATCGGATGGAAACCTTCATCGATCATCGCTTTGGCAAAATCGAGGGTCGTCACATCGGTGTCTTTGAGAAATCGATCATCGAACAAAACTTCATGCATGCACGGGCCGTCATAGGACACGGTTAGAAGATCGCTGAGCTTGGCCATCAGATAATTGGCATTGAGCACCGCATCGCTGGAAGCTTGGCGCAGACCATCGCTGCCCATCGACAGCATATAAGAGAGCGCCCTGACAAAGACGCCGAACTGACCGTGGAAACCTTTCATGCGTCCGTAGGGTTTTGCATCACTGGAAAACTCGGCGGCATCGTCTGCCTGCTCGATGAGATCGAAGCCGTCTTTACCGTGCACGACATAGGGAAGCGGCGCGAATGCGGCGAGCGCCTCTGACAAGACAACCGGGCCTGCGCCGGGGCCACCGCCGCCATGCGGTGTCGAGAACGTCTTGTGAAGATTAAGATGCATCGCATCAATGCCGAGATCGCCGGGACGTACGCGGCCAACAATGGCGTTGAAATTCGCGCCATCGCAATAAACCAAACCGCCAATATCATGGACGGCTTTGGTCATCTCGATAATTTCATCTTCGAACAAACCGCAGGTGTTGGGATTGGTCACCATGATTGCCGCAACATCATCGCCGAGCATGCCTTTGAGCGCGGCTAAATCAACCCGGCCCTGATCGGTCGCCGGAATGGTTTCGACCTGATAGCCACACATATGCGCACTTGCGGGATTTGTGCCATGCGCTGATTCCGGTACAAGAACGCGGGACCGGGCATCGCCTCTGGCTTCAAGCGCCGCCCGAATGCTCATCAAGCCGCAAAGTTCACCATGCGCACCCGCAGCAGGCGACATCGCAATCGCCGGCATTCCGGTCAATGTCTTTAGCCAGTGCGCCGTCATATCCATCAGCTCAAAGGCACCTTGAACGGTCGATTTCGGCTGCAATGGGTGAATGTCGGCAAGGCCGGGCAAGCGCGCCATCTTCTCGTTAAGACGCGGATTGTGCTTCATCGTGCAGGAGCCGAGCGGATACAGCCCGCCATCAATGGCAAAGTTCTTTTGGCTCAGACGCAGATAGTGGCGAACGACTTGCGGCTCCGAGAGGCCGGGCAGGCCAATGGGATTTTTACGCGCCGCATTACCGAGCCGGCTTTCTACATTTGTGATTTCATGAGGATTGGGTAAATCAACCGCCGTCATGCCGGGTGAGTTTAGTTCAAAGATCAGCTTTTCTTCGAGTTGAAGACCTCTATTTCCGGTGACTGTACTCATTAAAGGACCCCCTCTAATGCGTCGATGAGCCGATCCATATCCGAAGGCGTGACGGTTTCGGTCACGGCCAGGATCAATAGATTTTCAAGATCATCATTGCCGGGATAGAGACGCGAGGCCGGCACACCTGCCAAAATCCCTTGCGCTGCCAAGCGATCAACAATGTCGGCGGCGGGCTTGCTGAGGCGCACCGTAAATTCATTAAAAAACGTGTCATTTATGACGTCGACACCTGACAGGGCATCAAGCCTGTCGGCCAGCTCAATGGCCTTGGCGTGGTTGAGATGGGCAAGCCGCGTAAAGCCCGCTTCGCCCAGCAATGTCATATGGATCGAAAATGCCAAGGCGCAAAGCCCTGAATTCGTGCAAATGTTGCTGGTCGCTTTTTCCCGGCGGATGTGTTGTTCGCGCGTCGACAGCGTCAGCACCCAGCCGCGTTTGCCTTCAATATCTTCGGTTTCACCGGCCAGGCGTCCCGGCATCTGGCGGAGGTGCTTTTCGCGCACCGCAAATAGACCAACATGAGGCCCGCCAAAATTGAGCGCATTGCCTATGGATTGGCCTTCTGCGGCAACAATATCGGCGCCCATATCACCCGGTGCCATAACCGCGCCCAAAGACACAATTTCTGTAACAACAACAACCAGTAGCGCGCCCTTTTCATGGCAGGCTTCTGCCAATTGGGAGTGATTTCGAACCTGTCCGAAGAAGCTCGGATTTTGGACAATCACGCAGGCTGTATCGTCATCTATCTGCGCGGCGAGGCTTTCGGAGTTTTCCAAGCCTTCCGGATCAGCAGGATTTGTGACAATTTTAAGATCTAAAAATTTTGCATTGGTCGCGGTCACTTCACTGTAATGGGGATGTAGCCCACCTGAAATTATGACTTTATTCCGCCGCGTTACCCGGCAAGCCATCATCGCCGCCTCTGCGGTTCCCGTCGCGCCGTCATAAAGCGATGCGTTCGCAACTTCCATACCGGTGATCATCGCGACCTGGGTTTGGAACTCAAACAAAGCCTGTAATGTGCCTTGCGACACTTCGGGCTGATACGGCGTATAGGAGGTTAGAAATTCACTGCGTTGAATGAGATGATCGGCGGAGGCCGGGATGTGATGGCTGTAATTGCCGGCGCCTAGAAAAAACGGCGCCGCGCCAGCGCCTAAATTCTTCGCCGCCAAGCCGGCAATGATTTGCTCGACCTCCATCTCACCCTTTGTTGTGGGCAGATCAACCGGCTTGTCCAGTAATACCTCTTGGGCGACATCTTTATAGAGCGCTTCTATATTTGGCGCGCCAATGGCCGCCAGCATTTCCTGCCGATCATCATCAGTGAGAGGCAGATAACGCATTAGTCGAGTTCCGCGACATATGCCTTATAAGCAGCTTCATCCATCAGACCATCAAGATCGGAGACGTTGGTGACTTTGATTTTATAGAACCAGCCATCGCCTTCGGCATCGGTGTTGACCGCCGCCGGATTGTCTTCAAGAGCCTTATTGGCCTCAACGATTTCACCATCGACCGGGGCATAGACCTCGGAGGCTGCTTTTACGGATTCAACCACAGCAGCTTCTTCGCCTTTGTTGAAACTGGCACCTGCTTCCCGCACCTCAACATAGACAACATCGCCGAGCTGACCCTGGGCATAATCTGAAATCCCAACTGTGCCGACATCGCCATCCATGGATATCCACTCATGTTCTTCGGTAAATTTTACTGTCGCCATCTTCTTAATTCCTGTTCTTTATCCACGATAATACTTTTGTTCTACAAACGGCATTTTGACCACTTTTGAATTTAAACTTTTACCTCGGACCGTCAATTGCAGTGTCGTATCAGCGGCTGCATTTTCGATTGTCACATATCCCATCGCTACTGGCCCGCCGACCGTCGGACCAAACCCACCGCTGGTTACAGTGCCGATTTGAGTGCCAGAAGCGTCGGAAATTTCGGTGTGATCCCGAGCGGGCGCTCGGCCGGCGGGTAGAATTCCAACCCGCCGGCGCG
>CAJXJM010000214.1 GCA_913054205.1 uncultured Rhodospirillaceae bacterium | reverse complement strand
CAACGCCAAGTTCTGGCGTTTGGAGGCTTTTGAGTTGCTAGGTCAGTCATATTATTATTGTACCCCCGCCTATATCGCAGCTGATGGTGCTGCAACTTTCGGCGATGCGTTATTGGTTGCAGGCGCTGAAGAACGTGTTTTGGATCAAAAACTACTCACCCGTAATATTCTTGGCACCATCAAAATGGTTGCCAGTCACTTGCACGATTGCAGATTGAAGGGGGAGGAAGCGAAAGTCATCGTGCCGCTGAATGCGGAGGCTGTGAGTGTAGGCTCGATTGCGAGTAGTTTTACCGATGCATGCCGAGATTTCCTAGGTGATTACAGCGGCCAGATTATTTTTGAAATGATGAATTTCCCATCCAAGTTTTCCATCGATTACTGCGATCATTTAGGCATTTTGGTGTATCCGTTTTGCAAGGAATATATCGCGCGTCCCAGCCCGGCTTGGACTGATTTTAAATTATTCGCCAACTGTAACTTCCAAGGTGTGAGTTTTGACTTGCAGAACAAAGCTTGGCCCGCTGACAAAATTCAACCGCATTTGGAGAAATTCTGTCAGTCGGCAAATCTAAATCGCCTTACGCCGTATCTGTTAGGTGCCGCGACATCTGAAATTCAAAACCTGGCTGTCGGTCTTGGTTTTAAATTTGTAGCCGGAAATGCTGTTGGTTAATTTGATCGCAATTTGAAACGTTGAATTTTCCCCGTTGCGGTTTTCGGCAAATCGTCGACAAAATTAAACCAACGCGGATATTTGTAGCGAGCGAGGCCTGACTTGCAATGTTCCAACAACTCGGCTTCCAATTCTTCGCCCGCGTCACCCGCATCGTTTAGGACAATGAAGGCTTCCGGCTTGGTGAGTTGCTCGTCGTCCTCCCGGCCAACGATGGCCGCTTCAAGCACCTTTGGATGCTCAACAAGTTTATTTTCTATTTCTACCGGCGAGACCCAGATTCCGCCAACTTTCAGCATGTCATCACTGCGGCCACAGCAGAAGAAAAAGCCATCTTCATCAACGTAGTAGGTATCGCCGGTATACATCCAGCCATCCCGGAGCGCTTCGGCGGTTTTTTCTGGATTGCGCCAATAAAGCTTGAGCAGTGAATTACCTTTAATCATCAAAGCGCCGGTTTCGCCCGTCGGGACCTCCTGGCCTTCTTCATCCACAATCTTGCCTTCATATCCGGGTACGACCAAGCCGCTGGCGCCCGGCTTCACCTTACCGATTTGGTTCGACAAAAAGATGTGGAGGATTTCGGTCGTTCCGATACCGTCAAGCATGGGAATGCCTGTTTTGTCGGTCCAGCGTTTTAAAAGGTCGGGCGGTAAAGCTTCACCAGCAGAGGTGCATACGCGCACGCTCGACAAATCAGGTTCACTGTTTTCCATGGATTTCAACTGGGCTGCATAAAGCGTTGGAACGCCGTAGAAAATTGTGGGATTAAATTTTTCGATGACTTCATGGCAAGCATCAGGGCTTGGTGGTCCAGGATAAAAGATTGCTTGAGCGCCGACCCAAAGAGGGAAAGTCATGGCATTGCCAAGACCATAGGCGAAAAATAATTTCGCTGCGGAAAAGCAAATATCATCTTCTGTGATGCCCAACACTCCGACGGCATACTGTTGGCTTGTTACGACCATATCCTTGTGGGCGTGGACGACGCCTTTAGGACTGCCGGTGGTGCCGGATGAATACAGCCAAAAGCAATCGTCTTCCGCCTTGGCGGGTACTGGTGCTAGGTCGGGCGAGGCCGAGGCCATGTGTTTGGCAATGGTTTCGCCTTCGCCTTCGGTCAATAGTGTTATCTTCGGTTTGTGCGGTGATTGTTCGACAGCAGGTTCAACTTCAGCCGCAAACTCGGGCGAATAAATGACACCGGAGGCTTCTGAATTTTCGATCATAAAAGCATAGTCTTTGGCGCGCAAAAGCGTGTTCAACGGCACTGGGAGAATACCGGCCTTGATCGCCCCCCAAAATATGTAGAAGAACTCGGCGCCATCTTTGACCATCATCAGGACACGGTCACCTTTATTTATACCTAGATCGCTGAGGGCGTTGCCGGCGCGGTTCACATGCTCGGCCAAAGTTGCATAAGAGACGTCGCCGCCGCCATGTACGCGAATGGCTATCTTCTCGCCGCGACCTTCGTCCAAATGCCGGTCGATGAACGGGACGGCAACATTAAAAACGTCTGAAAAGCTTATTTCTGCTGGAGAAACCGAGCTATCTACCGAAACCATATTATCAGACATGTGAAACTCCCATTATTTTCCCGTGCCACATACAATAAGGCCTCAATTGCGATTTACCATACTGCAATTGAGGTCAAACTGAATTGATAATTGAATAGTTTAGTGGAACTTGACGTATTCGAAGTCTGGATCTTTGCCTTGAATTCCACGGGAAGGTGCAGCAAGCCATCCAGCCACTTTGCCAGGTTCGGTGACTGGAACCATTAGGCTTTCGACAAAGGCTCGGTCTTCGTCAGTAGGCATCCAACTGTCAACATTGGCATCCCATTCTTCCTGGGAAATAATGTTGCCTTCTGGATCGGCATTAATGCCGGCGAAGGTGCCAATGTTGCGATGGAAAGCCGTGTGCGGCAAGGTCAACTCAAAATCAATGTCAGCTTTAGACAACATTTTGTTATAGCGATCTATGCCGCGTTGGCAGTCGGCGCGATAATCGAGCCGGAGACGCTCGTTGATCGACGTCAAGGCGGGCATTTCTTTCATGATAACTTTGCCGCCTTCAATATCCGGCACCATATAGACATCATTGTCCAGCGTGTGATCATCATCCATTTTCATTTCCTGGAACCGACCTTTGAGCCCCATATTGTAGAAATTACCTGCATTGGTGGATTTCTCCTGACCAAACAAATCAAGGCAGATCGAGAAGTGAAAATTCATCCATTTCTGTATAGTCGCCAGATCGATGCCGCCATATTGGCGAATGTCCATGGTGTCATGCTCTTTAATCAGTTCCACGCTTCGCTCGACCACACGTCCAACGCCAGATTCACCAACAAACATATGGTGGGCTTCTTCTGTCAGCATGAAGTTACATGTTCGAGACAGTGGATCAAATCCCGATTCCGCGAGTGAGCTGAGCTGGAATTTACCGTCACGATCCTGGAAGTAGGTGAACATGAAGAATGACAACCAATCCGTGGTCGGGACATTGAAAGCCTCAAGAATACGCGGCTTGTCAGGATCACCCGAATGGCGTTGCAGCATTTCATCGGCTTCTTCCCGGCCATCACGACCGAAATGGGCGTGGAGCAAGTATACCATCGCCCACAAATGGCGACCTTCCTCGACGTTCACTTGGAACAGACTGCGAAGGTCATAGAGGGACGGGCAGGTGCGGCCAAGTTGGCGTTGTTGCTCGACAGATGCAGGCTCGGTATCGCCTTGGGTTACGATCAAGCGGCGCAGTTCTGCGCGGTATTCTCCAGGCACTTCCTGCCACGCATCTTCGCCTTTATGAGCTCCGAAGTTGATTTTGCGGCCTTCTTCTTTATCAGCCAGGAAAATGCCCCAGCGATATTCCGGCATCCGGACCATATCGAATTGCGCCCAACCTTTGGCACTAACGTCGATGGCGGTGCGGAGGAACACTTCATAATCATGGCTGCCATCCGGTCCAAGTTCATCCCACCAATTTAAAAAGGCAGGTTGCCATGCTTCTAAGGCGCGCTGGAGCCGACGGTTATCAGACAGATCGACGTTGTTTGGAATTTTCTGTGAATAATCAACTTTGGTCATATCTACACTCGCTTTCTATCAAAATTGGCCTGTTTTCCGGTGCCGAACAATTTGAGAGCACCTTCCTCGCCGACTGCATTGGGGCGCTGGAATATCCAGTTTTGCCAAGCACTCAAACGGCCAAATATTTTAGTTTCAAGGGTTTCAGGACCAGCAAATCTTAGGCTGGCTTCCATACCGGTAAGGGCATCGCCGGAGTAACTTGCGCGTTCTTCTATGGCGATGCGGACTTCATCTTCCCAATCAATATCGTCTGGAATAAAGGTTACGAGGCCGAGTTCTTCGGCAGACTCTGCATCCAGTTCATTGCCGATCTCAGCTTTGATATTTGCAATCGCCTCATCTTGGTCCAGGAACCGAGTTTCAAGACGGGTGAGATCATTACACATTGGCAGTGCGCCAAAATTCATTTCCGTCGGCCGCAAAGTCGCTGCGGCAACATTAGAGCCTTCAAAAGTGCCGTCGAGCATGAAGCTACGATCTGCAGCCAGAACGAGTTCCATCAAGGTGCCGGTAAAGCAACTGCCGGGCTCGATTAGCGTGATCACGCTTCTGGAGGACACATCGAGGCGTTTAAAAGTGCGTTTGAGATAGAGCGTGATTTCGCGAACCAACCAATTGTCTGCGTTATCAACAAGCGCTTTGTCAGCAGCAACAACAAAATCAACATTGCCTTCGGATTTAAACACCCAGGTTGTGATCTCATTTTCATTGGCACGCATATGCAGGATGAAATCATCAAATTCGCGGGCGAAGGCGAGGGGCCAGAAGTTTACGCCGGCAGCTTCAATGCTGGCAGCATCTTGTTCCGGCTCGCTTTTAGGGCCACGAACGGTAACGACTGCGGTCAGGCCTTTGCGATCTATATTTACAGAGATATTGTCATAAGTGATTTCGTCTCCCGCGATTTTGCGTGGGAGCGGGGTTAGCTCAATACCCTTAGCGTCATCAGGACGGGACGATTCTTTTGCAAATTCGGCTGCCCGTTCTTTAGCGGTGTCCATGAGTTTGGAGCGTGGTACCAATTCATCAACCAATTTCCAATCGACAGCACGTTTGCCTTTGATGCCTTCGTTGAGAGTACAGAAATAGTCGGCATGATCGCGGCGGACATTTCTCTTATCGACAACGCGGGTAAGACCTCCGGTTCCTGGCAAAACGGCCAGTAGGGGAACCTCCGGTAGGGACACCGTGCTCGCTCCATCATCGATCAGCATGATGTAGTCGGTAGCAAGAGCAAGTTCATACCCGCCACCCGCGGCAGTGCCGTTGACCACACAAAGATATCTTTGATCTGAATTGATACTGGAGTCTTCAATACCGTTGCGAGTTTCATTCGTGA
>CAJXJM010000213.1 GCA_913054205.1 uncultured Rhodospirillaceae bacterium | reverse complement strand
GCCGGGCTTATTGATACCGCGGGTTGTCATGCATTCATGGGCGGCCTCAATTACGACGGCCACGCCGTGTGGCTGCAGAACTTCATTTAACGTGTTGGCGATTTGCGCGGTCATTTTCTCCTGAATTTGCAGACGGCGACCATAGGTCTCCACGAGACGCGCGAGCTTGCTAATACCAACAACCCGAGATTTGGGCAGATAAGCAATATGTACATTACCCAATATCGGCGCAATGTGGTGTTCACAATGAGATGCAAATGGAATGTCTTTCAGTACAACAACTTCATCATAGCCTTCGGTTTCATCGAAGCTCCGGCCAAGAATTTTTTTAGGGTCATCGTCATAGCCACAGAAATATTCCTCATAGGCGCGCACCACGCGAGCCGGCGTGTCGAGCAATCCATCCCGGCTCGGATCATCGCCTGCCCATTGCAATAATGTGCGAACGGCTGCTTCAGCTTCTTCCCGGCTCGGTTTGTTTGTATTCGTCACTTTTCTGTTCCTCTCATTGACCAAATGACCCGCCTAAGCGAGTCACCACCACCCTCAGTTTTTATTCATTTATGGGGTTCGCCATGTATTTGGCTGTCTAATCGCGCCTAACATACTGATTTTTTCCGCTTTCGCCAGCCCGAAGCGGTAACTCATTCATATTATTCAGGAAATTCAGTTTTTTTAGTTCACCAACTTTAAATCATGCGGTGAATCCAAGGAAAAAGCGGGTACCGATACGCTAAAGCTGGCACCCTCACCATCTATCATCTGATAGCTGCCCACCATAAAACCTGATGGCGTCGCCAAAGGCGTGCCGCTGGTATATTCAAAACTTTCGCCAGGTTCTAATACGGGCTGTTCACCAACCACACCTTCGCCGCGTACTTCATGGATGCGGCCTTGAGAATCAGTAATATGCCAATGGCGGCGAAGCAATTGCACGGTATCGTCGCCCTGATTTTCAATGCGAATGTGATAGGCCCAGACAAAATGAAAATCTTCCGGCTCCGATTGATCTTCCATAAAAGTAGGATCAACTGAAATCTTGATCGACTTTGTCACTTCCGAATACATGTTCCGTCCACCGAAGATGTGCAAAAATTATGTCTAAATTCTTATTAGCACGTTTCGCCTAATCAGAACACATATTTTGAGCAGACAGACTTCCAATGTTAAAGAGCTGGCGCTGGACCGACGGTAATTTCCACCCGGCGATTGAGCGGCTCCTTAATGCCATCAACCGTCGTGCGTTTTGGCCGCGTTTCTCCAAAAGCATGAGCTTCAATCATCTGTACTGGGATTCCACGTTCCAAAAGCGCCTGGCGAACGGCTTCAGACCGTTGCCGAGATAGATTTAAATTGTAGGGCTTGCGGCCAGATTTATCGGCATGACCCGCTAACAAAACCGTCACAGGAGCCCCCGATCGATAGGCCTCAACCACGCGGTCAATTTGACTTTCACCCGCATTACTCAACTCTGACTTATTGAACGAAAAATAAAGTGTGTAAGATCGGGTCTCGTGTTCAGAGCGAGGAGAAATAAGAGTTTGTTTGGCCGGAAAAACACGCGCGCGCATCGTTTTGGGTTGAGGTAAATATCGACTGCGGGCCAAAGCGGCCAGTTCTTCCAGACGCTCGACAGCCGAATAAAATCCATTGCGACATTTTTTGATATGTGCTGCCTGCCAGTTTTCTTCCTGCTGCTCGATCCAACAATCAAAATTCACTTGAGCGGCGGCGGCAACTTTCGGCAATTGTGTTTTTGAATGGCGATCCAATATGTGAACGAGGCGTCCCCGGGCCTCCGCCAAAATCTGTTTTTGATCATCAGCCAACCACCAATCTTCGATTTTTTCTGGCTCTGGTGCTTTTTCGGAGGCCTTTAAATTAAAAGCCATCTGCGCTTTTTCACCAAAATGGATGCCGTCGATCCAATCTACCATAATGTCGATTTCCGAAAGCGCGAACGCCTTGTAGCCGCGACCTAGTTCAGCAGAAAATTTGCTGCCGCTTGAATTGTTCTCGCCATTTTGATGGCGTAACGCTTCGTGGTCGAAGCTGGCACCACAAGCTGAGACCAGCAAAGCCACGCCAATAAGTGCTGATTTCTGTATCATTTGGAACATTTGTCCTCTCCCGCAATTTGAATTTTCTTAAGCCAGAGAGAATTTGCAGGAAATGATGGCGGAGGCGTGGCGGATTAAGGCATCAAAGTGACAATATTGAGGTTTTAGTGCGAATAGGAAATCGGCGCACCTAGATCAAGCGCCTTGCCGGTTGCTCTTTTTTCAACTTCAGGTAGGACATCCAAACTTGGCCAAAGGCCGTTTTCCAGGCATTCGGCATAGCCTATTGGCAGTCCTGCGTCGCGCATTCTTTGAGCAGCACCTTCAAAATCATAGGCTAGGGCGTGGTGGCTAATTTGCAAACTATCATCTAGCACGGTCAAAATGCTGTACCAGACACGCGGGGTGCCGTCATTTGCCGGCATGCCGATCACCCCCGGATTATGCCAAAGCTTACCATCAACCATCCGCGTAAAAGGCAAACGCAAGCGCCTTCATCATGTCAGCTTTGGCACAAACGCCGATGATTTGACTGAACTGACGAAGAATATCGAAGCGGAAGGCATCAAGCTGCTTGATGCGCCGAGCGAGACTCCGGGTGACGGTATCTGGTTTGAAGATTTTGACGGCATGTTGACCAACATTTGTGTCGCCGAAGAAGCTCCTTGGGAGGAAGGCTTAGCGCCAACTTTCAACACGCCAACCCATCGCCCACGCCAAGGCGCACGCACCGAGCTCATCACCGATCCACCTGTGCGGCCGCGCCGCTTGGGCCATGTGGTCCTGTTCACTTCGGATGCAATGCGCAAACAGAAGTTCTATATCGATGTATTGGGACTAGCGCTTGCCGACCGCGTCGCGGACTTCCTGCATTTTCTCTATAGCCCGGCGGGAAGTGATCACCATATTGTCGCAATGGCACAATCCGGCGACTATGGCATTCAACATGTCGGCTTCGAAGTTGGCAGCGCCGATGAAGTCGGCATGGGCGGTCGTCAAATGATGGACAAAGGCTATATTCATTGCTGGGGCCCCGGTCGGCACGGCCCCGGTTCAAACGTTTTCTTTTATATGCGCGACCCTTGGAACAGTGTCATCGAATACTTCTCCGATATGGATTTCATTCCGGAAGGCACCGATTGGGAAGCGGTAGATTGGGCGACCAAGGAAGAAACTGTCATTTGGGGCGACAACGAGCCCAAGGATTTCCCGACAAATTTTGAAATTCTCGATGGTCCCGGAATGCATTAAAATAAACGGGGCTTGTCTGCCAAGCAGTTGGAGGCTACTTAAGCCACCTAAATTCAGCGTTAAACATTGATTTCCAGGAGCATCCTTTTGGACGAGCACAATATCACCCGCCACGACTATGGTGGAAAAGTAGAGACCGATTGCGAAAAGTTTATCGAAGGCCTGATAGAGCTATTTGATGATCTTGCAGATTTTGCGCTCAGCCGTATTTATAAACAGCTCTATAACGCCAATTCAAACTTCGATGTTGATACCCTGCCGAAAGAGGACGTCGACCACTTCAAACTGACCTGGTACGTCTCACTTGCTGAGCTGATGTTTTTCAGCATGACCGATCAGCCCAAACTCGAAGAGATCAAAGAGGCGTTTTACGACGAAATGGAAATAACCGCCCAGGAGAGAAATGCATCGCCATTTCTGCTTGAGTCTCGCGCCTCTATTCCCAAAATTATCAATCGCAATAGCGATTTTGTCGAGCGCGGCTTATTTAATGCACCGATGTCCAACCGCGAAGACAACGCGCCCCGCAATAGAGGGCTCGGGCCAGAACTTGCAAATGTGATATTGGAAGCTTCTTTTGCCACCAATCCCATCGTCGGGCCTGTCTTTGACGAAATATTGGAAACCTTTGAACTTGAATTTAACAATGCCTATGGGCATTGCTCGATCGCCTGCTCAACCTTTATCGTCGTCTGATGCAGTTTCTTCCGGTTCAGGCTTTAATACGACAATAATCTTAATCTCATTCATGCCCTCAAGGTCTTGAAGGCGGCCAATAGAAGCGTGCCCGTCGAAGACATTAAATCCATCGACACAACATCGCCGACAGCAAGTTCGGTGAACGTCTTTTCGACCATGGTTTCGGCATCGAATACCTGGCCTGGTATTTCTTCTTTTTCAGCCACCAAGTTGACGCCTGCATAAACACTCGATTCTCTAATCAATTGCGGCACATCGAAGCAACGTTGTATTTTTTCAGCAAAAGCATCCTTACCAATCGGCTTTTTGACAAAGGCGTCGACATCCAGCGCCATCGCTGTCGCAAACACATTGGCATCGGTATCCCCGGTCAGCATTATAATCGGCAGATCGCGCCGGATATCGGGATCGCCGCCACTGCGGATGATCTTCAAGAACTCCAAGCCGCCCAAAGGTTCCATCTGATTATCGCAAATGACAATGTCAGCTTTGAATTTTCTAAGGAGTTTGATGGCTTCCTGCCCATCAATAGCTTCTACAATTTCGGAAACGGACAAACCACTTATCATTCGACGTACGAGGCGGCGAACAAAAGTCTCGTCATCGACGATGAGGACCCGTATTTTCCAAAATGTTTTGGCCTGAGGAGCGTCTGCCACGTTCTTTCAATCCTTTGATTAAGTGTTCTCTACCAACACCAGTGAATCAAACGACCCGTTTAAACAAAAAACGTATTACGAATAGCGATATAGGCCATGGCAACACCAATCACGAGGAACAGATAGGCAATGCCTTTTTCCATGGCACGTTGAGAAACCCTGCCCTGAAGTCGAGGTCCAATCTGGCCGCCAATGATGACTGCGGGAACGGTGTAGACAACAACATTCCACGGCACAGCATTAATACCGCCTTCGGCAATCAGCGCGGATATTTGCGTGAAAGATGCGGACGCAACGACGACAATAACTGTAAAAACAGAAGTTGCGGCGGCGACAGGGATAGGCACCTTATTGCCCTTCACCAATTGCGGCATGACGACCTCGCCTATACCGACACCCAAAAGGCCGGTCAGAAAACCACCAATTCCAGTGGCAATGATACCCTTTCCTTGGCGCG
>CAJXJM010000212.1 GCA_913054205.1 uncultured Rhodospirillaceae bacterium | reverse complement strand
GTGACGGCGACCGATTTTATGCCGCGTTCGTGACAGGCATCGGCGACGTCCATGGCGTATTCCATAAATATGACCGGATCGTTATAGGTAAAAGCGACGCTTTTACAGCCGAGCTTTTCAGCAACGGCTGCTATTTTTTCAGGGCTCGCCTGATCTGCGAGCTTGTCCATTTCGCGAGATTTAGAAATATCGTAGTTCTGACAAAATTTGCAGGTGAGATTGCAGCCGGCAGTCCCAAACGACAATACCGGCGTCCCCGGCAAAAAATGATTGAGCGGCTTTTTCTCAATTGGGTCGACGCAAAAACCAGAAGACCGACCATAGGTCGTGAGCACGATCTCGTCCCCTTCCCGCGCCCGCACAAAGCACAAGCCCCGCTGCCCTTCGTTGAGCTTGCACTCACGCGGACAGACATCGCATTGCACCCGGCCATCGTCGAGTGCATGCCAGTGTTTAGTATGAAAGTTCATGCGTCAGTGTAGCACGAAGGGGTGATTTTTTTAATGCTCCAATACTTTACATCGTCAATTTCTATTGCTATCAAAATTCATGGAACAACTTTTGAGAGTACTATTTTATTTTACTAGAGCCATTTCGCGCAAATTGTACGTAAGATCGATTGCATTGTTTGTTACGATAACACTGACTGCATGCCAAACGACAGAAACACACGATCCAACTCCGGTCTCAAGCGATTTCACGAAACACCCTTTTCACAGTGTTGAACAATTTCGGAATGATAATTTTGTAAATGTTCATGACCCAAATCAATGTAAGGAAATAGAATCTTTAGGCGCTGGTGAATTAATACAGCCCAATATTATTGATAGAGGTATTTTGTGTCTATTGACTCACAAAATTTCAAATTTTGAAGCACAGGAAATTGCAGACGCCGCTGAAATAGCCTATCAAAAAGTCGCCGATTTTTTGGAAATTAAATTTCCTCGAAAAATTACGATCATTGTTCGAGAGGAATCATCTGAAAAATATCCGCGGGCCAAGTCAGCCTTGGGCAGAATTATCGTTCCTTATTCAAGTTTCAAGAGAAGAATTGAAGACGGTATATTGATTCTTGAAATAACACATAGCTTGATGGGACGATCGGGACCATACATTAAGAATGTAGACAGTGATGCAAATGTCGGTGCCCGGTACAATTGGTATAGTAGTAGATTGCTGGATGAAGGGTTAGCCTCATTTCTGGCGGTGAAATTAGCTGTGGGTGGCTGGGGAACAAAATATAATGCCCATTTGTTAACTTTAAGGCATTTATTAGATAAAATTAAAGATGGGCAACTCAAAGTACTCCACAAAAATCAGGAATTATTTCGTATCCATGGTGAGATCAACACCTATACCAAAGTTGGCATCCGGTACATTTTTGCCAGTTCATTTATTAGGTATTTGATTGAGAACGGCGGTATAAGTAGGTTGTTACAAATCTACAGAGGAAAAGACTTTCAAATCGTGTATGGAAAAGACATCACTCAATTGCAAGATGATTGGGTTGCCTACCTTGATGAAGATTATAATCGCCTTGACGACACTCTACTAAGAGGAAGAACAATTTTTAATGTTTCCCGGACATCTGATATATTAGTTTGCCGTAGAATGGGTATAGATGATAATTTTGTCCGTGAAGGAATCCGTCGCACTTTAAATAAAGAAAAGTGCCAGGTAATTTTAAATTCGCTTTCCAGCTCTTAAAGTCTATAGCGAAACATACCTATTTAATTCCCCACTTTAGAAACAGTTCATTTTCGCCTACAATAACGCCAGGGAGAAAAGCCCATGGCATCGCCTTCAAAAACAGATTCGCAACTCATCCGCCCGCCAGCGGTGGCGGGGATGTTTTATCCGAGCAATCCGAAGGAGCTTGAGGCGTCTGTTCACTACTATCTCACAGAAGCTGCCAATAAATTCGAGATGCCGAGCAGCACGGCCCCCAAAGCAATCATTGCGCCACATGCCGGCTATGTCTACTCAGGTCTGACCGCAGCAGCTGTCTACAATCGCCTGCTTCCCGCCAAAGACATCATCAAGCGCGTCATTATTATGGGGCCCTGTCACCGGGTCGCGGTCAAAGGATTGGCGCTGCCAAGCACGGAGGCTTTTGCGACGCCGCTCGGCAATGTTCCACTGGATATGGACGCGGTCGCGTCAATAATTGGCCTGCCACAGGTGGAAATTTTCAACGACACCCATGTTGAAGATCATGCGCTTGAGGTTCATCTGCCTTTCCTGCAAAAAATACTCACCGATTTTAGCATCGTGCCGATGATTGTCGGCCAGGCGAGCCCAGAAGAAGTTGCCGAAGTTCTGGAAACACTTTGGGGAGGCCCGGAAACGCTCATTCTTATTTCCTCCGATCTCAGCCACTACCTTTCCTATGACAAAGCCAGAGCGATGGACGACCGGACCCGCCAGGCCATCGAACGCCTGGACCCGATGGCGCTCGGCGACGAACAAGCATGCGGACGCCATTCGATCAAAGGACTGATGCTGATGGCACGCGAGAAAGGGTTGTCTGCTATTACCGCAGATGTCCGAAATTCTGGCGACACGGCGGGCACCAAAGACCGGGTTGTTGGTTACGGCTCGTGGTATTTTACCGAGGACGGCGACAACAAATCGACTTCGAAGAGCGATTTTGGCGCGGCTACGCGGGAGCTTCTTTCTGCGCACGGCCAAACTTTATTGCATGTTGGCGCAGCAGGCATTCTCGCTCATCTAACCAAGACCGGCCCGATGCGTCTTAGCTTGAAGGAATTTGCAAAGCCATTGGGCGAGCACGCCGCCTGTTTTGTCACGCTCAATAAAGCCGGTCAGTTACGCGGATGTATTGGCTCCATTCAAGCGTGGCGACCGCTTCTTACAGACGTCGCCGAAAATGCCTGCAAAGCCGCCTTCAAAGATCACCGTTTTCAGAAATTGACCTCGAAGGAAATAGAGACCGGAGACATTACCATGTCGATATCGGTCTTAAGCCCGCAAATCCCAATGAGCTTCTCAAGCGAAGAAGACTTCCTATCTCAGTTGCAACCTGGCATCGACGGTATAGTGCTTCAGGAAGATAAAAAGCGCGGCGTGTTCCTGCCGGTGGTTTGGGAGCAACTGCCGGGCCCTGAGAAATTCCTGGCGCACCTCAAACGCAAAGCCGGCCTCAAAGAGAATTACTGGTCGAATTCTATTCAGGCGTGGCGGTATGTCACCGAAGGCGTGTCGTCCAAGGATTTACCAGCCGATTCTCCGCTGTGGAATTCAGACTGACCATTTTCCCTGCTCATTCCTGGCCTTGCGTCAAAGCACCTCATCAGGCAGGTTGGCGCAAAACGTCATAAAGCAAAGCCCCAATATTGAACGAAACAATCGACAATAAGTCTGATCTCTATCGCGCTATCCTATGGATGTGCGGAACGTTGATGTCATTTCTAACCATGGCAATCGCGGCACGCGAACTGTCGGATACGCTCAATCCATTTCAGATCGTATTTATGAGAACAAGCGTTGCCCTAGTCATCGTGCTGGCAATGGTTGCTCATCAGGGAAAAGCAGCGATTTACACACAACGGCTGCCTCTCCACTTTTTCCGCAACATTATTCACTACGGTGCCAATCTTTCTTGGATTGTCGGCGTTGGCCTCATTCCTCTCGCCCAGGTTTTTGCGCTGGAGTTCAGCATCCCGATTTGGGTTGCGCTACTTGCAGTGGTTTTTCTCAAAGAGAAAATGACGATTGGTAAAATCGTCGCCATTGTTCTGGGCTTTGCTGGCGTCCTAATTATTCTGCGGCCAGGACTGGTCAGCATCGATTTTGGTTCCTTGGCAGTGCTGGCAGCATCGCTGGGATTTGCAATTTCCAACGTCGCAACGAAGTCGTTGGCAAGGCAGGATAGCGCCCTCACCATTATTTTTTTGATGTTTCTCATGCAATGGCCAATTGGCGCAATCGGCGCCAGTATTGTCTGGATAACACCAGAATGGGCAGATGTGCCGTGGATCGCTTTGATTGGCGTAACTGCATTAACTGCGCATTACACCATGACCCGCGCCCTTATGCTGGCCGATGCCACAGTGGTCATCCCGATTGATTTTATCCGCATGCCAATGATCGCGGTCATCGGATTTTTCTTCTATGCCGAGCCATTTTCAGCGTGGATATTCCTTGGCGCTGGCCTGATATTCGCCGGCAACTATTACAGTATTTACCGCGAACGCCGACGGGGTTAACCAACCAAACCTGGCATGATTTTGGTGCTGAATTGCTCCAGCGTATTCATCGCCGTGGCGTGTTTCATCGAGCCAAAATACATTCCAATGATCATGTAGTTTAAGCCAAGCACTTCGATCTGACGTTCGATTTCTTCGCCGACGGTCTCAGCCGTGCCAACAATGACCATGCCAACCTTTATCGCTTCTTCTGCACTTTTGGGCATGTTTTTAGCAACGGCGGGACCCCTAACATTTTCGCGTTCTAGTTTGGTCAGACTGGCATGCCAATGATCATAAGTGGGAGCCGCCAATTTCATGGCCTCTTCATGGCTGTCGGCAATGACAATGTGTCGCATCACGCCAATCGCGCTTCCACCTTCAAAATCAACATTAGTTCCAGGCGCGTTTCTTTCTGCATAGGCCTCTTTAAATGCAGCTATATTTCCTTTTGCGAGTTCAAGCCCACCGAGGGTCACAAAATTGTAGCCTTTCTCGGCAGCCCAAGCGGAACCAGGTGCATTCGAGGACCCATACCAGATCGGCGGATGAGGTTGCTGCATCGGCGGCAGCTCCATCGGCACATTTTCATAGTCAAAATGTTTGCCTTGGTGAGTGAGGCGCTCGCTGGTCATGCCTTTTAGAAGAACATCAAGAGCTTCTATGAAAATTTCACGAGAGGATTCAGGATCAACTCTGTGATAATTGAGCTCGTATGGAGAAATGCCGCGGCCAACTCCGATGTCCAACCGGCCATGACAGAGATGATCAAGAATGCCAATTTCTTCAATCAGTCGGAGAGGTGAATAAAGCGGCAATAAATAAACCAAAGGCCCAAGCCGAATACGCTTGGTCAGGCGCGCGACGGCCCCTAAATAGACGCCCGGCACCGGCACCATATTGAGTGGCGTAGCGTGGTGTTCAGCGATGTGGTAACTATAAAGACCAAACTCATC
>CAJXJM010000211.1 GCA_913054205.1 uncultured Rhodospirillaceae bacterium | reverse complement strand
TCATTTTAACCAAATCGGTTAGCGGAATACCCGCGACTGTCGAATACCGCACCGAGGGCACCATACTGTCACCGTGACCACCTAATACAAAGGCTGTTACGTCTTCGACAGAGACATTCATTTCGTCTGCTAGGAAATAGCGGAAACGGGCTGAATCCAGCACACCGGCCATGCCAACAACTCTATTGTGTGGCAATCCGGATGCATCGCGCAACACACCAACCATGACATCAAGAGGATTGGTGATGCAGATGATAAACGCGTCCGGGCAATTTTGTTTGATGCCCTCGCCGACAGATTGCATGACACTGGTATTAATTCCGATAAGGTCATCACGGCTCATTTCAGGTTTGCGCGCGATACCGGCAGTCACGATAACAACGTCGGAACCTCTAATGGCCGAATAGCGATTAGCACCGACCATTTTTGCATCGAAACCTTCGACGGGGGAGCTTTCTGCCAAATCCAAAGCCTTGCCTTGGGGAATACCGTTTACAATATCGAACATAACGACATCGCCGAGCTCTTTTAATCCAGCCAAATGAGCTAAAGTTCCGCCAATATTACCAGCACCGACAAGCGCAATCTTGTTTCTTGCCATAAATAATTTTCCTCTCTTCGTTTTCTTCAGGCGATCTTTCGGGCGATCTTTTTACCGCTTCGTCTCGACCGCGTTATATGCGTCGACGTCATTCATAAATGAGCGTCATAATATGATCGCCGTACGTAGCGCAATAAAGGTTTGAGAGCAAGCATTTGAACCCCTGATTGTGTATTCGAATTGGCCTCTAACTCCCTTTAGACATTGAGAAAAATTAGGTGCCATGCGGCACGTCCCTCGCTGTCCATCACCTCCCACTCGGTCACCTAACCATATACTCGCACAGAATGCCATCACAGCTGCACTTAATAGTGCAAATGCTCATAAAAGAGTGGAATTTCAATAGCTAAGTACTGCTTTGTCAAAAATTGCAAAAAAGTGGAAATTTAGATTTTCTACCTGCCGCAATGCGCCGCATTTTTATAAGCCGCCATGCGTATCTTTTTTATAAGCCGCCATGCGGCAAGGCGAGATATTCTTCAGACTGCATTTCCATCAACCGCGAGACCAGACGTTCAAACTCAAACGCGCCCTCTCCTAAAACATAAAGCTCGCTCGGCGGCGCATCCGCGGAGCAGATGAGATTGACTTTGCATTCATAGAGCGCATCAATCAGCGTAATAAAACGGCGGGCTTCACTTTTAAGTTCTTCTCCCATGCGCGGAATATCATCCAAAATAAGCGTGTGGTAGCGCTCGGCAATTTCCAGATAATCCGCCGGCCCAAGCGCCGTTGCGCATAGATTATCAAAACTCGTGCGGCCGACCCCTGCTGCGGCCACAGGAATTTCAACAATCCGGCCCTTAACTTCGAATTTATCCGGTGCCGGCGTATAACCTTCTGTCAATTCATCAAAATATTTATCGAGATCAGTTTTTGCATTTTTGCCTAAGGGTTGATGATAGACCTGCATCCCGAGCATGCGTTCCAAACGATAATCGCGAGCCGCACCCAATTGCAAGATATCCAGTCGTTGGTTGATCAGATCAATAAAAGGCAGAAATTTTTCGCGCTGTAGACCGTCTTTATAAAGATCGCTTGGCGGGCGGTTTGACGTTGCAACAATCACCACGTCTCGCTCCAACAAGCCTTCGAATAATCGTCCCAAAATCATTGCATCAACAATATTGACGACCTGCAATTCATCAAAACATAAAAGCCATGATTCATCGGCGATCGCCGCCGCCACGCTCGGGACCGGATCGCCGCCTTCGCTGTTTTCGGTTCTAAATTTATTAAAGCGATTATGCACATCCTGCAAAAAAGCATGAAAATGAACGCGGCGTTTGCGCTCGATTTGGGCGGTTTCATAAAACAAATCCATCAACATAGACTTGCCCTGGCCGACACCACCAAAAATATAAAGGCCCTGTTGTGGTTCTGCCCGGCGGCGCGTCAAACCAAACCGGTCTTTCCACCCGGCATGACCGGAAGATGGCTGATAGCCAGTGAGCGCGCGATGCAATATCTGTAACTTTTCGACGAGCAATGCCTGAGCTGGATCGGCATTTAAATCACCGGCTGCGACGCGCGAACGATAAGTGAATAGAGGCCCCCGCTGTGTCTCACTAACTGATCTTTCGCCAGAATTTTCGGAAGTTTCATTGCTCATAAAACGCTACTTAAGACTGCGAACCCGCGATGTAAAGCGATTTAAAGTGGCGTTACACCATTATGTGACAATGATCCTACCGTATTAAATTCAAACAGATATTACTTTTATTCCAGCCGCTCACAAATCACTCACAGAAACCTTACTCCCCAATACCCAGACTATGTTTATATTGGATTGAGGACAAACTGGACCAATTATGCATAAAACCACCGCCAAACGTATCTTGCTCGCCGCGCTAATCGCAGCTGTTGTTGTATGGGGAGTGCTCAATCACAAAAAGTTTGAAGTTGATGCGATGGTTGCTTGGATCGCTGGCTACGGCATGTTGGCGCCTCTCATATTTCTTGTTACACGGTCTCTTGGCGCGGTGTTTTTTGTTCCAGGAAGCTTGATGTCCATTACCGCAGGTGTCGCCTTCGGCCCGGTTTGGGGGGCGGTGTACAATCTGATTGCCTCCACCATTGGGGCGGTTCTCGCTTTCCTGGTCGCCCGCTATCTCGCATCCGACTATGTGAGGAAAAAACTTGGCGGCACGGGCTGGATCCAAAAATCGATTGAAGGCGTTGAAGCAGAAGGCTGGCGTTTTGTTGCTTTTGTCAGATTGGTGCCGCTATTCCCCTATAACGCCTTAAATTATGTTCTCGGACTTACCCGCATCAAAATTTCACATTTTACCGCAGCTTCTTTTGTCTGCATGATCCCCGGCGATATCGCCTATGTTTATATTGGCTATGCGGGACGAGAAACCATGGCAGGCAATAGTGCTTCGATAGAAATTGCACTGATCGCGCTCGGGCTTTTAGCAGCGATTGTTTTTCTGCCGCGGCTTGTCCGGTATTTCAGGGGGGAAAAACCAGATCAAAATATAGCGCAAGATTCAACTGGGTAATTGGTCAACGAGATCCGTGCGGTACAATCCAAAATGCGCTGGGTCTATTTCCAAAATGCTGCACAACGTGACAATCTCGATCTGATCAACGAGACTTGTTTTGCCATTCGCCTCGCCGATTGCGAGGCAAATCCGAATGAGCAAAGACGCCGTTTCCGGGTTGTCTTTAACCACATCCAACTGACTAAGAACTTTAGGATGACCTTCGCTCGGCAATTTTAGAATTGCCTCACAGTAGTCAACAAATAGATTAACCGCCTCATGCGGATCGTAGACCTGCAGATATTCCAATGTCTCAATGATTTGGTCGACCCGGACGCGTTCCGAAAAGCTCACCTCACCATCAGCCGTCGCGACCAAGGCACAGGCAGCCATTGTCGCGTTGAGAAACGGCAAATTGTGATGCCGGCTCCATAACCGTGTGATATTGATCTTTGAGGGCTCCCAGAAACCCAGCCACGCACACCTCCCTAACCAGCCTCCAAATGATAAGCCCAAACGATCCCCAAAAGCGAGTCGGAATCTATTTTTCCAGCATATCCGCGATAATGAGATCATCGCCTTCGCTGCGCGCTCTCAAGCCATCGATGATTCCTGGGATATCATCTTCATGACGGTTTTGACTCATCTTAAATTTACCTTCGAGGCGTGAAATCGGAATTTCAAAAGAAACAATTCCGGTCAACATGCCTCGAATGTATTTATCCGGTTGATCCTCCAGTTTCCAGCCGTCGACACCTTCATAGGTCTCAACCAATTGTTTTTGCGCTGCCATCTTCGCCGTTTCGTCTTCGATAATTTTTGGCGTGCCATAGGCATGAACCGTGACATAGTTCCAAGTCGGCACCGAGGGATGCTTCTCGTACCAGCTTGGCGAAATATAAGCATGTGGACCCCAAAAGACGACCAACACTTCTTTGTCTTTCTCAAAGGATTGCCAATGAAGATTATTCTTTGCCATGTGAGAAACCAACGTGCCATTTTCACCACGGTTTTCATCCAGCATAAACGGTAGATGCGTGACACAGGGTGCGCCTTCAACTTCACCAACCAAAAGCGCCCAGCCATGATCGCGCATCACAGTTTGCAGAATATCTAATCGTTCTTCTGCATGAATTTCAGGAACGTACATTTTTCTTCTCCACAAATGTTCTCATTAAAGGTATCAGGCACCATTGATAAAAAAATGGCCGCGGGATGAACCAGCGACCATTTTATAAAAATCAAAAATATTCGCTAATTTACATGCGCTCTACCATCAACTTTTTAGTCTCAGCAATTGCCAAGGCCGGGTTGAGCGATTTCGGGCAGGTGTTGGTGCAGTTCATGATCGTATGACAGCGATAGAGCTTGAACGGATCTTCGAGATCATCCAATCGCTCGCCCGTTCTTTCATCGCGGCTGTCAACAATCCAGCGATAGGCCTGCAACAAAATAGCCGGGCCTAAATAGCGATCCCCGTTCCACCAATAGCTCGGACACGATGTCTGGCAGCAGAAGCACAACACACATTCCCACAAGCCATCGAGCTTTTCGCGATCTTCCGGTGTTTGCAGACGCTCAGAACCAGGCGCCGGCGTGTCAGTCTTAATCCAAGGCTCTATTGCGGTGTATTGCGCATACGGTATCGCTAAATCCGGCACCAAATCTTTGATCACCGGCATATGCGGCAATGGATAGATCGCCGCATCGCCTTTGATCTCAGCAATATCCTTGGTGCAGGCCAGCGTATTCGTGCCGTCGACGTTCATCGCGCAAGAGCCGCACACACCTTCCCGGCAGGAGCGCCGGAAGGTCAGCGTCGGATCCATCTCATTTTTTATTTTGATCAGCGCATCGAGCACCATCGGCCCGCAGTTATCCATATCAACTTCATAGGTATCAAGCTGAGGATTTTTTTCCTGATCAGGGTCGTAACGATAGACCTTGAATTTTTTGATGTTCTTCGCGCCATCAAGTGCCTTATGAGTCTGACCTTTGACGACTTTGGAATTTTTGGGAAGGTTGAATTCAACCATTTTTTTCTCCTTGTCCTTCGCCGTCTTAATAAACGCGCGCGCG
>CAJXJM010000210.1 GCA_913054205.1 uncultured Rhodospirillaceae bacterium | reverse complement strand
AAATCTGATCCGAAAATTTTGGATCAGGACAGCGTCTGCTTTGACGGCCAAAAAGTTCAAACACAAATATATGACCGCGATCAATTGCTACCCGGCCATAAAATTGATGGCCCGGCGATCCTGATTGAAGCCAATGGCACCACCGTATTGGAGCCGGGATGGCAAGCAGAGGTGACGTCCCTCGGCCATTTGGTGCTGCGCCGGATCGAGTCTCGCCCGCAAACTTTCGCGATTGGCACCGATGCCGATCCGGTGATGCTCGAAGTGTTCAATAATCTCTTTATGTCGATCGCCGAGCAAATGGGTGCCGTGCTCGCCAATACTGCAAGCTCGGTCAATATCAAAGAGCGTCTCGATTTTTCCTGCGCTGTGTTTGATGCAAAGGGCGGCTTGATTGCGAACGCACCGCACATGCCGGTGCATTTGGGATCGATGGGCGAAAGTGTGCGCGTCATTGTTGACGCGCGCGGTGAGACGATTGCGCCGGGTGAAGTGTATGCGCTTAACGCGCCCTACAATGGCGGCACACATCTGCCGGACGTCACGGTGATCACGCCGATTTTTGATGACGCTCCAGGAGATAATAAGCCCGAGCTGTTGTTTTTTGTCGGCTCGCGCGGCCATCAGGCGGATATCGGCGGCATGACGCCGGGCTCGATGCCGCCCAACAGCCGAACCGTCGAAGAAGAAGGTGTGCTGATCGACAACTTCCTTTTGGTCGAAAAGGGTGCGCTCCGAGAAGCCGCCCTTCGCGACCTGTTAGCCTCCGGTCGTTATCCTGCCCGAAACATCGATCAAAACATTGCTGATTTTAAAGCCCAGATCGCCGCGAATGAAAAAGGCGTGCAGGAACTGGCGCGCATTGTTCAGCATTTTGGCCTGGATGTTGTTAACGCTTATATGAGTCACGTCAAAGACAACGCCGCCGAAAGTGTGCGCCGGGTGCTGGATCAACTGCCAGACGGAGAATTCGAAAATCCAATGGATGACGGCAGTGTGATTAAAGTTGCCATTCGCGTAGATAAAAAGGCACGGCGCGCGGCGATTGATTTTACCGGCACCTCCGATCAGGCAGCGAGCAATTTCAACGCGCCGAAAGCTGTGTGCCGGGCCGCAGTGCTCTATGTGTTCCGCTGTTTGGTGCAGGATGATATTCCGCTTAATGACGGCTGTTTGGAGCCTTTGGATATTATTATTCCGGAAGGCTCCATGCTGGCGCCTGAATACCCGGCAGCCGTGGTCGCCGGCAATGTTGAAACCTCGCAAGCGATGACAGCTGCGTTATTCGGTGCAACAGGTGCGTTGGCGGCGGCGCAAGGCACAATGAACAATTTCACCTTTGGTAATGCGCGCCACCAATATTACGAAACCATATGCGGTGGCTCCGGCGCTGGCGCTGATTTTGATGGAGCGTCGGCTGTCCATACTCATATGACAAATACGCGGCTCACCGATCCCGAAATTCTCGAATGGCGCTACCCGGTGATTTTGGAAGCGTTTGGTCTTAGAGAGAATTCGGGCGGCGTGGGTCGGCATAGAGGCGGCGATGGCGTTATCCGGCGTCTGCGTTTTGAAGAAGACATGACCGCAGCGATTTTGTCAGGCTCCCGCATAAATCCACCGTTTGGACTGGCTGGCGGAGAAAGCGGCGCGCCCGGTAAAACCACGGTTGTTCGCCAAGATGGGTCTGAAGAAATACTTGGGCCCACAGATCAGGCTGAAATGAAATCCGGCGATGTGATTGTCATTGAGACACCTGGCGGCGGCGGGTTCGGGGAACCTAATTAAGAGGCAACGGATATATTAGATAACCTATTGGTTTTATTTATTATTTTTTTTTAAAAACTATGTATGTGTAAGTTTGGGCCTTTTAGAATTTTCTATTTCTTGAAATCCTGGCCTTATCAATATGCCATCAGGATTTATTGACTCAGCTGGCCTCGCTAGAACAGCTCATTGTGGAACTGAAAGACATAGCGGTAGGGTCCCAGTCGCTTTTTCATTCCACGCCACCCGAAGTCAGCTACGAGTTTCAAAGCGGGTGCTGTCGCGGCTGCGGCTCCTCCGACGCTCGACAGAATGGCAGCTGACGCCGAGAGACCACATATCGTACCAATGCCATACGCGGTTACTCCTGCCGTAGCAGTCACCAAGGGGCGAAAGTCGACAGATGCTTTGAAGTTCGTGAGTCGAACGGGGAACTGCCACTCTCGACTGACGCTCAAGACATCTGCACAAGCGGCATTTACCGTCGCAATGTGTGTTCGTAGTTCTGCCTCTTTGTCCTCCGCTTGGTTAACTGCCGAGACAAAAGTACCCAGTTCCTTCCGCAGTTGCAGCAGTTCGTCTACGCGCCGATGCTTAAACTCAAGCACATCGTCTAGCGGCACCTCTTTATCAGGAACTGGTATTGCGCGCGTCAACTCAAGGAGTGCGCCAGCGTCAGGCTCAAGCTTGCGATCTTTAAGAAGCAACGAATTTTCACCCTGCGCGAGTGACCATAGACCGGGCTCTCGGTCCTCTAGGTCCATGAAGGCTTGGATCTGAGTCATCGCCATACCCTGCGCCGCATCACCATTAAACGAATATTCAGGCCTAGTCAGAATGCCTGCGCTTTCTAAGAACTTCTCGTCGGGGCCACTTTCCATTTTAATCATTCGTGACGAGGGCCACACTAGTTTATCCCACAGCAAAATCGAACATCGAATCTCTTGAGGATCAAGAATTGTCGACCGAATGCGCAGACTTGTTCCTTGGATTTCCATTGGCGGGCTGACGACTAGCCCCAGCTTCAGGGGTTTGGCCTTGCCAAAGTTGGGGTCGTGTGCTGCCCTGCGTTTTGCCTCACCCATGTATTCCTAATCTCCTCTTGATTAATTGTCGACACGGGCACAGACTCGTGATCAGCTGCTTTCCCTACAGCAATAGTTTAGTAACAATACCATAAGGCGAACAGAGTCTGAATATTTATCAGACTTTATTCAGAGACCTTGAAAAAACAAAAAACCTTCTAAGTCACTGACTTAACAGGGTTATTTTGGTGGGCGATACAGGGCTCGAACCTGTGACCCGCTAATTAGGAGTCCGCCGCATCGCGCTCTTCAGAGCTTCTTTCCAAATTGGCGGCCATATTTTTAGCCTTTGGCAGGGTCCAGAGCAAAACGACCACGAACAAACCTGTTGCGGTGTAAAAGGCAAATTGCAGATCGCTGAAGCCGGCTATGGTCCCGACCATCCAGGCACCGCTGGCAGGACCTCCGCGTAATATCATCCCCCACACGCTCATCACCCGGCCTCGAACCGCGCCGTGAATGGTGGTTTGAACGAGGAGCTGTCCACCAATCCCGGCATAGGTCGCTGTGGCACTGAGAACAGCTGCACTGAGAACAGCGAACCAAAATACGGTGGCAGAGGCGAGCGCTATTTGCGCGACGACGGCAACAAACAAAAAAATCAAAATTGAGCGGATAAGACCTTTTATCTTGCCAAAATTGCCGAGATAAAGCGCCGTAACCAAGGCACCCAAACCGGCGGCAGAACTTAAGATTGCCAGACCTTCGACGCCCATGCCAAATATGCCGTCGGATATACCGGCAAAGAGTTCACGGTACGCCCGCATCAACAACGACGCTCCCAGTGACAGCACCAAAAAACGCCGCAATCCGGCGGTCTCTGCGATATAGATAAGACCTGCTTTGAATTCTTTGATAAAGCCCTCGGTTTTGCGCGACACAACTTCATCATAGCGGAGCGTGATGATGAACAGGACCAAAAGGTAGCCAAGGAAACTTGCGGCGTTAAAAATAAAAGCATAGGTCACGCCGAAGAACGCAACAATAATGCCGCCGAGGGCCGGTCCTATAAATTGCGCCAGATTAAACATCGCCGCACTGACGCCTAACGCCGCGGGCAAATCTTCCCTTGGAACCAGACTTGGCGGCATGGTCATGCGCAGCGGCGTCCAGAACCCCTCTGCAATGCCATTGATCATGACCAGGCCAAATAGAATATGAATGGTGATCAAATCGAGCGCCGACAGAACAGCGAATAGAGTTCCAATGCTAAGCAATGCAACCTGAACAATACGCGCCATTTTCAGGCGGTCATATCGATCGGTCAGCGTTCCGGCGTAAGGCATAACCAAAATGGTCATGATAGCCTCGGCAAACGCCAAGGCTCCCAACGCACTGTAAGAGTTGGTTAATTCCCAGAGCAGCCAGAACAGAGCTGTCTTTTGAACCCAAAGTCCAATATTGGAAACCCAGCCTGCCAAAGCGTAAATGGCGTAATCCCGATGACGCAAGGCACGGCCCATACCGTGATCACCCAATTTGGAGACAAAATAGCCAAAATTACTCATGCGGGTTTCGCTTTCTCGGCGATAGGCGTTCTGTCGCCTTCCATCCCTGCGGCCAATCGCTTGCGCTTGGGCCACATAACCAAAATGGCGATCAGACAAATCACCGCCCCGCCCGCGACGGGCAATTGCAGACCAACATAGGTCGATGCCGAGCCCATGATAAGCGCCCCCAGCGCCGGACCCGCGCGATAGGTCAGGCCAAATATTGACATCACTCGGCCGCGCATGGCTCCGTCCACGGTGTTTTGCAGCAATATCTGAGGCGCGTTGGTGGCGACCCCTAGGGTGACACCAAGACAGGCACAGCAAAGCAACGCGAACCAGAATATTTTTGTCGCCGTAAAAGCGAGGAGAAACAGGGCTGTTATTCCGAGTGAGCCAAAGCTCACTTTCACCAGACCCTCGGTTTTGCCGTATTGCGCCAAACCAATGGCCCCGGCTATGCCGCCGACGCCAATCGCCGATAACAACAAACCAAAACCTTCGGCGCCACGATTGAAAACATCATCGGCAAGACCCGGTGCCAAATCCATGAAGGCACGCGAAAACGAAGCGCCGATAAATACAAATAGCAACATCGGCCCAATACTGGAATGTTTGGTGACATAGCGAAAACCCTCCAGCACATCAGAAATAAGTCCTGTGGTTTTATCTGCGCGATGTTCGTCGTTTCGTGGATTTATCACAGCAATCCCGCCGGCAAAAATGATGAAACCAACAATCGAGAGCGAAAACGCTGCGGTGACGCTGAAATTTGCAATCACAAAACCCGCCAGTGCCGGTCCGACAAAACGCGATGTGTTGAACAGCGCCGAGTTAAAGGCGACCGCCGGT
>CAJXJM010000209.1 GCA_913054205.1 uncultured Rhodospirillaceae bacterium | reverse complement strand
TAGCAACATTATTAAACGACCTAAATGAATTGGGGACGGTTCCTGTGACCACAATAAAGATAGTTAATTAGTCTTGAATGAAGAAATGGCAGAAACGCTGGACGGCCAATGTCCGCTTGTGGCTAATAGCGGACTCTTTCATACGCTGGAAATGGGGTCTGCTTTACCCCCAAAAGCGGACATTATCGACATAACTCAAAAGAGTCCGCTAATGACCCAAAGCGGACATTACCATTATTTTCCAACAAATAGCCATTATCAGAGGCGCGATGCGATATTTGAAAAAATAAATTCAATACTCTAGGGTATGTTTCTGGCAAGAAGGTAATTTAAGGGTGAAAATTAAATGGATAAGCCTCTACGCAGTCTAAGCCGCAAAAATTGGATTAACCGGGCTCTTCAGAAACTTACCGATGAAGGTATTGATAAGGTTAGCATTGCCGCTTTAGCACGCGATCTTTCAGTCACCAAAGGCAGTTTTTATTGGCATTTCAAAGACCGTGAAGACCTCCTCCAGGCAATGCTGGAGCATTGGGAAAAAACCGGATCAGAAGTGGTTTTCAAAGAAGTTGATCGCGTTGGCGGGGATGGAAAGCGGCGCCTCAAACATATGTCAGGCATCATATTTAAGCGTTATGGCGATCAATTAAATTTAGAGTTAGCGCTTCGGGATTGGGGGCGTAAAGATCCCAAAATAGGGGAAATTATTGCCCGAGAAGATGAGCGCCGGATGGACTATATGCGCGGATTGTTCGGCGAAATTTATGACGACCCTAAAATTGCCGAAGCTAAAGCCTGGTTGCTGTTTTCGCTTTATGTTGGAGAAATTATAATTGCTGCGCCGATGAAGGAGCAAAGCCGGGAAGAATTGCTATGGGCCTGCCTTGATTCGCTGTTTGAAAGTAAAGCTGCTAATTCTTGACGGCTATCCATACCTATGGGTATGGTAGGAAAGGAGGGCGAAGAATTGCCAAAAACAACGGGTGGCTTATCATCCCTAGATGTTATTCAGATTGCCAAGAATTGCGGCGCTGATTTGGCTGGCATTGCGAGCGCCGAAACCTTAAATGCTTTTCCACCGGATCCACGTTGGCCCCAAACGCCTGAGCGGATGACGCCGGATGCAAAAAGTATAATCGTCCTGGCGCTCCGTGTGCCGGTCGCAAGCTTTCGAACCCGAGAGCCTGAACCCTATCAGATGATGAACATGATGATTAATCGCCGGCTTGATAAAATTGCCCGGCGCGTTTCTGAAAAGCTCGAAAGACAGGGATTTTTTGGTCTCGTCATGAACAACAATTCGACCGATTGGGAATTAAAGTCCGGCACTTACGGCCACCTTAGCCTCCGCCATCTCGCCGTAGAGGCAGGAATGGGAACGCTTGGATTGGGTGTCAATTTCATGTGTGTCGAATATGGGCCGCGCGTCAACTTGGCGGTTGTGGTAACAGATGCGGAGCTGGAACCGGGCGAGCCCATGACCGAACAATTGTGCATTGGCGAAGGCTGCTCACGCTGCCTTTACGCTTGCCCAACGGATGCCGTATTGCACTTTCATATCGATAAACGGCAATGCTCGATCGAAGCACAAACAACCGGCTTTTATGGCGCGGCTGATCTTTTCAACAAATTTATTGTGGCCGATGACACCGGTCGAAAAGAAGCCTTGAATTCCCATCAATTGCTACATTACTGGCAAGGTCTGACACGCGTCTGGGGCTGTTTTGGCACCTGTCCCCGCTGCACGGCGGTCTGTCCAGTGGGCGATGACTATCATGAATTTCTGGCTGAACCGCAAAAGGTTATTCCGGAAACGACGCCGGAACGGATCGCCAAAGGTCAAACCTATAAAGCAGCCCGGCAAATGGGCGGAGACGTGCCGGGCTTGAACGATTGGAATGCACGCTGGGTCGGCCCTGACGGCTACACCGGCAAAGCAGCCAAGGATCAACGTAAAAAGTACAAGGCAGAAAAAGCGCAATGAACGACCTTATCCCAACATCCTTAACCGCGGACAAAATCAAAGCGAAAGCCAAAGAACTTGGTGCTGATTTGGTGGGCATAGCCGATGGCGCAACGATGGATCAATTTCCGCCCGACCCCAAAAATCCTCGCACGCCGTCTCACATAACTGAAATCGATGGTGCCCGGGTGATTGTGCTGGCTAAACGCATCAGCTTTGCAACATCGCGCCTGCCGGCTTGGAATGATCAGCACAAGTTCTATGGGGATGAGCTATTGATCTCGGCTTTGGAAGAGCTTGCGCTGGATTTGGTTTTTTGGATGGAGGATAACGGCGCACCGGCATTGCTTGTTCCTTATCATCACGTTGATCCGCTTAAATTTACCAAGGGCCAAGATACTCAGGCAACTCATCCTTTATCTGCAGAACACGCAGCCGTAGAGGCTGGTCTCGGCACCTTGGGTCTTAACCATCAACTCATCACGCCGGAATACGGCCCGCGGGTTATTTTGGGACTGGTGATGACGTCTGCCGATATAGCGCCCGACTCCAAAATGGAAGAGGCTCTCTGTCTTGGGCCTGAATGTGGTCGCTGCCTCAATGCCTGCCCTGCTGACGCCGTGCAACATTGGGATCGGGATTGGGCAGCTTGCGACACCTTTCGCTCCCCCTTTGGTTTTGAGTTTATGTCCAATTACCTCACCAGTATTTTGACCGAAGAGGATCAGTTGCAGCAGATCGCCAAACTGCGCGGCATGGAATCCTCCGAGATTTTTCAGGCGATGTTGCGCGGCAGTGGCATCATCACCGGCTGCCGTCGCTGCGCCGATGTTTGTCCCGTGGGCGACGATTACGAGAAATTGTTGAAAAAGTGGGTTGATAAAATTCCAGAAGAGACTCCAGAAAAACTAAAACGTCTTGAGGCGATGGTGGCGGAAGCAACCCTGCCAAAAGCTTATGAAAAACAACGCCGCTGGATCGGCGAATTTAATCCAGGAAATTAGAGGAGAGTATTTTTTATGACCAACGCGAATTCACAGCGAGCTCCCGAGCACCAACGTCCTGAATTTGACTCCATGGTTCACATGCTCGCCCATGCGGCAAAAGAACATCCGGGCCATACCGCTGTCATTAGCGGTGAAAATGAAATTACTTTTGCCGATTATTATGCCTGTGTCGCGGGTTTAGCTCGCAATTTGATTGAGATGGGTGCCAAGGGTGAACGGGTCGTTGTTCTAAAGGCCAATTCAATTGAGACCGCTGTCGCCGCAAATGCAGTCTGGGCGGCGGGCGCTCAAGTTATCATGTTCAATCCGCTTTACACCGAGAACGAACTTCGGCCCCTCGTCAAAGATGCTGCGCCAACCGTAATCCTTTGCGATTCCGTTCATGAAGAAGTGTTGGCACCCTTGGCTGAGGCGAATGGTGTCGCGCATTTTTATACTTTCGAGGATGAGCAGATCGCGATTGATCAGTGGCGTGGAAATCGCGATATAAAACTTCCGGAGCCATTGCCTACAAGCACCGATCTGGCCCTTTTGGCCTATACAGGCGGCACAACAGGACTGCCTAAAGGAGCCATGCACACACATGCGATGATGCTGGCGATGGCAAAATCGATGGATGGACTATACAGCACGCCAATTGCCGGCGACATCTGGCTGAACGTAGCGCCAGTATCTCATATTTGGGGATGGTGCGTTTCCTTGGTTGCGCCGATGTATGGCTGCAACACTGTCGTTTTAGTGCCAAAATTTATTCCAGATGTCGTTGTCTCGGAGATCGCCCGCACCAAGGCAACCATTTTTGCCGGTGGGCCTTCTGTTATCTACAATGCGTTGCTGGCTGTTCCAACGTTGAAAGAAACAGACCTCAGCCAACTGCACCTTTGCCTTGGTGGCGGATCAGCCTTTGCCGATGCAACAATTGCTGCGTGGGAAGACGCCTCGGGCAACACGGTGCATGAATTATGGGGAATGTCAGAGGCGGCCCCCCTAAGCGGCAACCCGAGTGACCGTCCGAATAAAATCGGATCAGTTGGCCTGCCTTGCGTGATGACTGAAATCGAGGCCGTTGATCCCGAAACGGGTGTCGATGTCATGGCTGTAGGCGAAGCCGGAGAACTTCGAATTCGCGGTCCGCAAATGATCACCAGCTATTGGAACCGGCCTGTTGAGACGGCAGACGCCATCCGGGAGGGTTGGCTCTATACAGGCGATATTGGATTTATTGATGAAGATGGCCGGATAACCATTGTTGATCGTAAGAAAGACATGGTTAATGTCGGCGGCTTTAATGTATTCCCCCGTGAAATTGACGAAATTCTTTTTGCTCATCCAGAAATTCAAGAAGCCGCTGCCATTGGTGTGCCAGATTCTCATCGCGGCGAGGCCATCCAGGCTTTCGTTGTGACAACGGAAGGGGCAACTGTCACAGCCGACGAGATCATCGATTATTGCAAAGAAAATCTGGCCAAGTTCAAAGTGCCCTCAGCGGTAAATATTGTCGCCTCACTTCCCAAAACCCCCGCCGCAAAGATCGACAAGATGGCGCTCCGAAAAACTTTTGAGCGGGGTAATTTAAAATAGCGAATTTTGTGGCTCCAATGTCCGCTTATGGCGGTGATCTCAATTGATCGACGCAACACTTTATCTTAATTGGAAAGATGGAGTGTTTGATTATGGTTCAAAGATATCGTCGTGGTTTTACCACCCGAGAGCGAACGGAGATGTGGGATCGCTGGCAACGAGGTGAGTCACTGAGAGCGATTGGACGAGCATTTGGTAAGCCATCCTCATCGATTTATTTCCAGATTTCGCCATTGGGTGGGATACGACGACCACCCCGTCGTCGCTCAAGGTTGAAGGTGACCAGCAAGGATACTCAAACGGTTGTGTCTGCCCTTACCAGGCATGCCAAGAAATTACCGACAGAACTCTACAAATCTCTAACCTGGGATCGGGGCAAAGAGCTTGCGGCTCATCAGCAGTTTACCCTGGCGACTGACATCGATGTCTATTTTTGTGATCCGCAAAGTCCTTGGCAGAGAGGCTCTAATGAGAATACAAATGGTCTGCTCCGGCAATACTTCCCCAAAGGAACGGACTTGTCGGTGCACTCGCAGGCTCATTTAAACAAAGTGGCGCGGCAGCTCAATGAAAGGCCTCGCAAAACACTGGAGTTTGAAACGCCGGCAGAGAGATTTAACGCATGTGTTGCGTTGACCGGTTGAGGTGGCA
>CAJXJM010000208.1 GCA_913054205.1 uncultured Rhodospirillaceae bacterium | reverse complement strand
AATAAAACACATATCGTTAAATCTGGTGACGGTGTACCCGCTCCGAAGGAAATCTGCGAAGTTCTCGATGACTACGTCATTGGCCAGGTTTTCGCCAAGCGAGTTCTATCGGTGGCTGTTCACAACCATTACAAACGCCTAAGCAGTAGTACAAAGGCGAACGATGTGGAACTCGCCAAATCCAATATTCTTTTGGTGGGGCCAACTGGCTGCGGCAAGACTTTATTGGCGCAAACACTCGCGCGCATCTTGGAAGTGCCATTTACCATGGCCGATGCGACAACGCTGACCGAAGCTGGTTATGTCGGTGAGGATGTCGAAAATATCATCTTAAAACTGTTGCAGGCCGCGGACTACAACGTAGAGCGCGCGCAACGTGGCATCGTCTATATTGACGAAGTCGATAAAATTTCGCGTAAATCCGATAATCCGTCGATTACCCGAGATGTTTCGGGCGAGGGCGTTCAGCAGGCCTTGCTTAAGATTATGGAAGGCACCGTTGCCAGTGTACCGCCTCAAGGCGGGCGTAAACATCCGCAACAGGAATTCCTGCAAGTCGACACAACGAACATCCTATTCATCTGCGGCGGTGCTTTTGCTGGATTGGATAAGATCATCTCGTCACGTGGGCAAGGCTCGTCGATTGGCTTTGGCGCTGACGTTAGCAGCCCGGATGATCGCCAAACCGGTGAAATATTGAGAGAATTGGAGCCGGAAGACCTTCTGAAATTCGGCCTTATTCCTGAATTTGTCGGACGTTTGCCTGTTCTTGCAACCCTTGAAGAACTCGATAAAGACGCGCTGATTGAAATCTTGACCGCTCCAAAAAATGCTTTGGTCAAACAGTATCAGCGGCTCTTTGAAATGGAAGATGTGAAGTTGACCTTCATGGAAAATGCCTTGGACATGGTTGCTGAAAGAGCGGTTGATCGGAAAACCGGTGCCCGTGGACTACGGTCTATCATGGAAGATATCTTGCTCGATACAATGTTTGAATTGCCAGAATTAGAAGATGTTGAAGAAGTTGTCATCAATCGTGACGTCGCCGAAGAGGGCGCGCGGCCGCTTTATATATATGCTGACCGACAGCAGGATGATCTCGATAATAGTGCTTAATGCTCGAATATTTCGATAAAACTGGGATATGTATGAAATTTTTGTGTTTCAAGACTTGATTTCCGACTGGGGGAGCACAAATCGAAAGAGAGCAACCATTTAGTAATGTCGCAGACAGCAAATTTTGCGACAGAGTAGGAGAATAAAATTGGAATCAACCTCGAGTGAAATATTTCCGGTCTTACCACTTCGAGACATTGTCGTTTTTCCACATATGATCGTGCCTCTCTTCGTTGGTCGTGACAAATCTGTCCGCGCCCTCGAAGACGTTATGAAAGATGACAAACAAATCCTGCTCGTAGCACAGAAGAATGCAGCGGACGATGATCCAACACCGGAAGATATATATAGCGTTGGGACTGTTTCTACCGTGCTCCAGCTGCTTAAATTGCCGGATGGAACGGTCAAGGTTCTGGTTGAAGGTGGCCAGCGTGCGACCATTAATCGCTTCCTCGACAATGAAGATTTTTTCGAAGCCCATGCTGAAATCATCTATGAAAACGAAAGCGATGATACTGAGCTGGAGGCGCTCTCGCGTTCGGTAGTTTCTCAGTTCGAACATTACATCAAGTTAAATAAGAAGATACCTCCAGAAGCCCTTGTTTCTGTTAATCAAATTGAAGATTATGGCAAGCTTGCAGATACCGTTACGTCGCATCTCGCTTTAAAAATTTCCGAGAAGCAGGAACTGCTCGAAATCGAGTCTGTTGCGGCCAGAATGGAGCGCGTTATCTCCTTTATGGAGGGCGAAATTGGCGTTCTCCAAGTTGAGAAAAAAATCCGCAGCCGGGTCAAACGCCAGATGGAGAAAACCCAGCGCGAATACTATTTAAATGAGCAATTGAAAGCCATTCAGAAAGAACTCGGTGAGACCGTGGAAGGCAAAGACGAAAACGCCGAAATAGAAGAAAAAATCGGCAAAACCAAGTTGAGCAAAGAAGCGAAAGAAAAGGCCGAAGCTGAGTTGAAAAAACTCCGCAATATGAGCCCCATGTCTGCTGAGGCGACGGTTGTTCGCAATTACCTCGATTGGATGCTCGGCATTCCTTGGAAGAAGCGCAGCCGTGTCAATAAAGACATCAACAAAGCTGAAGAGATTTTGAACGCAGACCATTATGGCCTGGAAAAAGTCAAAGAACGCATTCTTGAATACCTTGCCGTTCAGCAGCGCACCAAAAAGATCAAAGGACCGATCCTGTGCCTCGTAGGACCTCCGGGTGTTGGTAAAACCTCGCTTGGTAAGTCGATTGGTAATGCAACGGGACGAAATTTTGTCCGCATGAGCCTCGGTGGCGTGCGTGACGAGTCGGAAATCCGCGGTCACCGCCGGACATATATTGGCTCAATGCCCGGAAAAATCATTCAAGGCATGAAAAAAGCTAAAAGCTCTAATCCATTGTTCCTGCTCGATGAAATCGACAAAATGGGCCAAGATTGGCGCGGCGATCCGGCTTCTGCTTTGCTGGAAGTGCTTGATCCAGAACAAAACGATACGTTCCAGGATCACTACCTTGAGGTCGACTATGATTTGTCCGACGTGATGTTTGTGACAACAGCCAATACCTTGCGCATTCCAAGCCCTCTTATGGACCGCATGGAAATTATCCGCATTGAAGGCTACACGGAAGACGAAAAAGTTGAAATCGCGCGCCTCCACCTGATCGACAAGCAGGTCGATGCGCATGGATTGAAGGAAGGCGAGTGGTCAATTTCTGACACAGCCCTTCGCGACGTCATTCGCTACTATACGCGAGAAGCCGGTGTTCGTAATTTAGAGCGGGAAATCGCCAACCTAACGCGAAAAGCGACCAAAGAAATCGTGATGAAAAAACACGATAAAGTTGCTGTCACCCAGCGCAACCTTGAAAAATATGCCGGCGTTAAAAAGTATCGCTATGGCGAGGTCGAAGAGGAAGATATTGTCGGTGTGACCACCGGCTTGGCCTGGACCGAAGTCGGCGGTGAAATACTCACCATTGAAGCCGTTATGGTGCCGGGCAAAGGTAAGATGTTGATTACCGGTAAACTTGGCGAAGTGATGCAAGAATCGATCCAGGCAGCGCGTTCATTCGTTCAGTCGCGGGCCGTGGAATTCGGCATCAAGCCGACACTATTTGATAAACGCGATATCCATGTACACGTACCCGAAGGTGCAACGCCAAAAGATGGCCCGTCCGCCGGTGTTGGCATGGTGACCTCGATTGTCTCTGTGCTTACGGGAATTCCGGTTCGCAAAGACATTGCCATGACCGGTGAAATTACGTTGCGTGGCCGTATTTTGCCGATTGGTGGATTGAAAGAAAAGCTTTTGGCGGCACTCCGCGGCGGTATCACGAAAGTCATTATTCCAATAGACAATGAGAAAGATCTGGTGGAAATACCTGATAATGTGAAAAAGGGTTTAGAGATCGTGGTGGCTACCAGCGCCGAAGAAGTTCTCGAACATGCGCTTACAAGTCCGCTTGTGCCGATCGAATGGGACGAGGAAGTTGACGGTGAATCCGTTCCATCCGGCAAAGGCGAGGATGATGATGAGCGTTCCGGCGTCGTAAAACACTAAGATTTAACTTATTCTCAAAGTGAAACGATTCGCAGAATTCTGCGGATCGTTTGCTTTTTGGGGACTGATAAAGCTCAAAAATGCCCAGTTATCCCGAAAAAAATGCCTCCTAACCCCCTAATATGGCTCAAAATCCCAAAAAACTGTGGAAAACTGCGGTTTCTCGATTGACGCCATGAAATTTTCGAGCTTAAACTTCTCGCGCATTACAGTTTAGTTGGCTGAATTGATTCAGCCTTTCGCAACCCAGTTATTGAAAGCAAAGGGGGCCTTAAGCGTGAATAAAAATGATCTCATTTCAGCCGTAGCAGACAACTCTGGTTTGTCTAAAGCCGACGCAGGTAAAGCAGTGGATGGTGTCTTTGACGCTATCGTTGGTGCTTTAAGTAGTGGCGGTGAAGTTCGTGTCGTTGGTTTTGGCACATTCTCAACGGCGCAACGTAAAGCGACTACGGGACGTAACCCCCGTACCGGTGAAGCAATTCAAATTCCGGCTTCTACCCAGCCTAAGTTTAAAGCTGGTAAAGGATTAAAAGAAGCTGTTAACAGATAAGCTTTTTAATTGATTTCAATGGTGCCGGCTGTGGCAACGCAGTCGGCATTATTATTGCCCAAAATTTGGGATATTTTGCTTTACAGCGGAGGCGCGCTAAACTACATAAGCGTTTCTTCGCACGACCCTTTTGGGGGCGATTAGCTCAGTTGGGAGAGCGCCACGTTTACACCGTGGATGTCGGCGGTTCGAGCCCGTCATCGCCCACCATTTTCCCGCATATAAATCAGTAGTTTAGGATTAGACCGTCCGATCTGCTTGCTATGAATAAGCAATTTGTCACAGTTTTGTCACAGTGATGGAGAACTTTTATGGCTTCAATACGAAAACGCGGTAAATCCTGGCAGGTACAAATACGTCCAGTTGGTTGTCCTGCATTAACCAGATCATTCAATAATAAATCTCTAGCTCAGGCATGGGCGCGACAAAAAGAGGCCGAAAGCTTGCACGATGTCCGCAGTTCGAGCCCATCATCGCCCAGTATTTCCCCATCGGTATATATTGCTAGCCTTGAGTTGCTGCGAACTCTGATCCCACCAAGCAAAACCGGCCTAATTTATCCTGCCAAAGTTCGCCGTCTTCATGCAACTGGCCGATCGCACGTGTCAAAGCCTGAAAACCTTGGGCGCTGTATTTTTCAGAAAGATCAAAAAAGTACATAGGTTCACCGGCTATGGTCTGGCGAATGTCTGAGGTCAATCGATCAATGGCTTCAGCCGTAACCTCGGGCATCTCAATTTGATCGGCACCGTCGCCCAACATATCTTCAAGTTTAATTTCATCGGCAAAAGCATAAGACAGGCGTTCGTAGCGCTCGCGCGGCACATCGACAGGGATGGTCGCATCTATCCCCATTTTTGCTGTGGTGGGAATTCTGCCCGGCGTCGGTGGCAAACTTGGGTCCAAAGGCTTGCTACGGGCTCCTGGAATTATAAGTACGTCTTTGTCGGCTTGTACGCGTGTTGCGATCGTCTCTTCACCACGAAGACCATCCAAAACAATGCGGATCTTCTCTTCGG
>CAJXJM010000207.1 GCA_913054205.1 uncultured Rhodospirillaceae bacterium | reverse complement strand
GGTGGACGTTCAGATGATATGATCAATCTCCGCGGCATTAAGATGTATCCGGTGCAGTTGGAACAAGCGGTACGAGCCGTGCCAGGCGTTGGAGATGAGTATGAAATTCTTATCGAGACCGACGATGCTGGCGTTGATATGATGACGGCTCGGGTTGAACATACGGATGACATTTCCGAGCAAATCGTCAATGAGATCAAAACCCGATGCGAGGTGACCGTTGGTGTGGAAGTATTAACACCTGGCACACTGCCGAAGACCGAGTTCAAAGCTAAAAGAATTCGCGACGAGCGGGATAAGGGTTGAATACGTTAATTAAGGGGACACCATACTTAATTAAGAAAGTTGTGAATTCGTGTTAAGTGTTTTTATGTTTTCGTTAATTATCAACAGTTGAGTAATTTGATATGCAATTAAGTATGGTGTCCCCTTAATTATTGAACCTCGCGGAGAATTGACGCCGCACCCCCAGAATATTCGATACGCTGATTAAATGTTTTGGATATTGCTTGGCATCGTTGCCATATTTTCAATTGCGTTGGGTACCTACGTCCGTTGGGACAATTTGCCGGAAATCAACCACAGACTTTATTGGCCGGCGTGAGATCGCCCCATTTTTCTGGGCCCCCTTTGCCACTATATCCCCAAAGCACAGCACCGTGACTTTTGGCTGATGATTTTGACGGACCATGCGCGGGCTTTGCTGGCGCGCCATGCGGCGTCGTAGCAGCTACTTTAACTTCGTTTGCCACGGAGACGCTGGTAATTGCACTCGCGGCTAAAAAGGCGGCGGCACCTAAGCCGATTGAAAGTTTTGCTCGAATTTTCTTATTCATTTTAATGTCCTTTGAATGACGCTATCCAAAGCGTATTGGTTGCTTCTGGATGTTTCTTTAATATTTCAAATTGTTGCAATTTTTAATTCATCTAATTATTTGGGTGTGCAATTTCCAATTACAACAAACAAGAATGAGCATTTTCCCATTCAGCGACGCAACGCAAAATAATTTAATAATAACAACGTCTTATATGGCTTTTAGGGATTTCCGCCACAGACATTACGTCAATTTAAAATGGGGATAAAATTGGTAAAAAGCAGTAATATAGTACTCAACAATGCGCACCAAAAAAGGCCGCCCCAACCGGGACGGCCTCTTTGAAAAGCACTAACTCAGAATTTAAGAGGAATAATACATCTGGAATTCGATTGGATGGGTCGTGTGCTCCAAGGCGTATACTTCTTCTATTTTGAGATCGATGTAACCTTCAATCTGGTCATCGGTGAAGACATCGCCCGATTTTAAGAAGTCGCGGTCATCGGAAAGACACTGAAGCGCTTCACGTAACGAGCCACAAACAGTCGGCACGCCAGCGATTTCTTCTGGGGGCAGATCATAGAGATCTTTATCCATCGCATCGCCTGGATCGATCTTATTGGCGATACCGTCAAGGCCAGCCATCAACATGGCGGAGAACGCAAGGTACGCATTCGCCGTGGCATCTGGAAAACGGACTTCAACACGTTTACCGGCTGGGTTTGCAGAATACGGGATACGGCAAGATGCAGATCGGTTGCGAGCTGAATAGGCCAATAGAACAGGAGCTTCAAAACCTGGGATCAAACGTTTATAGCTGTTTGTCGTTGGGTTGGAGAACGCATTGATCGTTTTGGCGTGTTTAATGATGCCGCCGATATAATGCAGGGCTGCATCGGAAAGATCGGCATATCCAGAACCGGCAAATGCAGGTTTGCCATCTTTCCAAATGGATTGGTGAACATGCATACCGGTACCGTTATCGCCGATAATCGGTTTTGGCATAAAGGTCGCCGTTTTGCCATAAATGTGGGACACCATTTGCACGACATATTTATAGGCCTGAACGTTATCAGCACTTTTTACCAAGGTATCGAATTTGATGCCAAGTTCGTGTTGCGATGGCGCCACCTCGTGATGGTGTTTTTCCATCTCTACGCCCATGTCTTCCAAGGTCGTTACCATTTCAGAACGCAAATCTTGCGCTGAATCAACCGGAGGCACCGGGAAGTAGCCGCCTTTGATGCCCGGACGGTGACCGATATTGCCTTCAGCAAAATCTGCGCCTGAGTTGTATGGTCCTTCTTCGTGGTCAATTTTATAGAAAGTGTGGTTCATCGAAACTTCGGAACGAACATCATCAAAAACAAAAAATTCAGGCTCTGGTCCGAAATAGGATGTGTCGCCAACGCCGGTGGCTTGCAGATGCGCTTCAGCGCGTTTTGCCGTGGAGCGTGGATCACGGGAATAGTCCTCACCAGTTACCGGGTCTCGTACATCACAGATTATAATCATCGTTGGCTGAGCCGCAAATGGATCCATAACGCAGGTCGTTGGATCAGGAATGAGCGCCATATCGGATTCGTTAATGGCTTTCCAACCAGCAATTGACGAACCGTCAAAGAAAATACCATCAGTAAAGGCACTTTCGTCAATGGTTCTCGGTAACTGCGTAAGATGTTGCCATTTTCCCCGTGGATCGGTGAAACGCAGATCGATGTGGCGTACGTCGTTCTCCTTGACGACTTTCGCGACGTCTGCTGGAGTTTTGCAATCAAACGACATGGTGATCTTCCTTTCTTAAAGTCAAATTTCTATATGAGTGTGAGTTTAGTCGTCGGTTTAAAATTATATCTGGATTAAATCGCTTCTGCGCCTCGTTCGCCCGTGCGAATACGTATGGCATCTTCGATTGCGCTGATAAATATTTTTCCGTCGCCGATACGCCCGGTATGAGCGGCTTTTTGGATGGCTTCGACTGCGGCGTCTAATTGCTGATCTTCAACGACAATTTCAATCTTCACTTTGGGGAGGAAATCGACAACATATTCGGCACCACGATAGAGTTCGGTATGGCCTTTCTGGCGGCCAAAACCTTTGGCTTCGACAACTGTAATACCTTGTAGCCCGACGTCCTGAAGCGCTTCCTTGATTTCGTCAAGTTTGAACGGCTTTATGATCGCTTCGATTTTCTTCATTAAAGTAAGCCCCTAGTTTGAAATATTGCCACAGTAAATGGCTGTTATTTCGCCACGCAATGAACCGCCCCTTATAGACGGCTTAGCATTCTCTATCGCAGGAGTCATGCCAGTTTTTGTTTTTCGGTAAAAATGTTATTAACTCAAAAGGTTAGATGGTGATTTGGCGGCGTATTATGAGCTGCGATATATGGTGAATGCTCAATTATTAGGCATCTGCTTATTTTACCATCTCATTGCGACAACTCTTTGGATTGCTAATCACAAATCGGGTCTCTAAGCTTTCAGCCAAACAGAAGGGAAGATAACGATGAAAATTAAAGATCGTATTGACTACAGCGCCATTGTTGATCGTAAACCTTTGAGCCTGCCGGATGGCGGGCGGGTGATTGTGTGGCCCGTGGTTAACCTTGAAGAATGGCCGCCGGAACTCCCCTTGCCGAGGCGCATTTTGACACCTCCGGGTGAAGGCGGACATGTGCCGGATATACCCAATTGGTGCTGGTCGGAATATGGCATGCGGATCGGCGTGTGGCGGCTGATGAAGGTTTTGGCAGAGTTCAACATCACGCCGACAGTTTCGATGAACGCAACGGTACCTGAAGCCTATCCCCGCGTTGCCGAAGCGGCGCTTGAAGCGGGCTGGGAGTTCATGGGTCACAGCTATGTTCAAAAGCCAATGTATGACGTTGATGATGAGCGCGAAGCGATTTTCAAAACCATGGAAGTGATGCAGGCCTATTGCGGTTATAAACCCCGCGGCTGGATGGGGCCGGGGCTGACCCAAACTGAAAATACACCGGAACTTTTGGTCGAAGCCGGTTTCGAATATACCGCCGATTGGATTTTGGACGATCAGCCATGCCCGATAAACACCACTCAAGGTCCGCTGTATTCGGTACCCTACACGACAGAGCTCAATGATATTCCGATCATGTTGTCGCAGCATCACGTTTCGACCGTGCTTTATGATCGGACAATGGATTATTTCGAGACGCTTTACGAAGAAGGAGAGAAAAATGTGCGGATCATGACCATTGCCGTGCATCCCTATATCCACGGCGTGCCCCATCGGATCAAATATTTTCGCAAGATCTTCAAAGAACTCTCAGAGAAACCAGGCGTTGTCTTTATGACCGGCGCCGAAATACTGGATTGGTATTTGGCTCAGCAATAAGTCCTAAGATACGGATTCAAACACTGCCTCTTGGTCGACTTGTTGATTGTCTTGATTGAAGAACAAGACCTTCGACTCAATTTGTTCATCCGTCATCACATATTGCACGACAACGATGCGGTCGCCTTTGTAGCAAAGTCTGGCGCTTGGACCATTGATTCCAATCGTTGTTTCATCCACGCCTTCGATCACATAGGTGTCGTAACGCGCGCCATTGTTAAAGTTGTAGATCGAAACCATATCGCCTGGTTTGAGATCGGATGATTTTAATATTCTGGGAGGCAGTGTGATTGACCCTGAGTAGTGGAGCTCGCATTGTCGATGTCCCATTCCAGCCCTTCGAGCGCGACTTCGTAAGCGCTATCTGGATTTTTGGCAGCATATTTAAATACCGATTTATGGAAGCGCTGTTCAAAAAGCTGTAATCGATGGATGGCTCTGGAATTGGTACATCGCTGAAGATCGTAAGTGTGACGCACCCGAGCTGCGACATACCATTTTACCGTGCCCACTTTGTCTTTTTTGCGCATGCGATCTGCCATGGCGTAAAGATAAACCGGCGGGAAGGTGCGAGCGCGCTCTTTCAACCACGGCATAAAATCGCCATAAGCATTTTTGTGACTGCGTCGGATGATTTCAACGCCGACGCTCCAATCGTCGCCGACCAGGGTTTGCTCAATCGCACGTTTCATCTTTTCAACGTTGCGTTCTCCGCTGCCAGTGGTTGTCTGGCAGGCTGATAAAGCCAGCATTCCCGCCACTACGAGACAGATGCGAAAGCGGTTTTCTCTCAATTTCACCATCGGTTTTCTCCATAACCTTGTGTGTTTCCAGTGTTATGGAGGGACCAGAGGGGGTTTTTGTGCTACCACCTTAAAAAAAATTTGGGAGACGAAAGAATTGAAACCAACAAACACGATTTTGGGCGAGTACGGCACGACGATTTTTGCGGTGATGTCAGGCCTGGCCACAGAGCACGGCGCGATTAATCTCGGGCAGGGTTTTCCAGATGTAGATGGCCCGGCCGATATTCGGGCTGTGGCCGCGCAGGTTACACATGATGGACCCAA
>CAJXJM010000206.1 GCA_913054205.1 uncultured Rhodospirillaceae bacterium | reverse complement strand
TGAGCCGATGCCAAATATAATGCCCTCAGTATAATTCGGCACGAACTCAATGCGAGAGGGTGAACCCTCTTCGTTTTTCTGTTTCATCTTGCGGGAGAATTTTTTGCGGTCCCGGATCATAATTAACGGACCAAGCAGAACGAGGATAATGCCAAACAGGCGGAGCGGTGTCAGCGTTTCGCCTAATAAAAACATTGCCAAAACAAGAGATACGATAACGCTGGATTGCTGAAACGGACGCACCATGAGGCCGCCCATTGCTTTCATCGCGCGGTAATTACAATAACGCGCAAAGGCAAAGTGTATAGCACCGCCAGTTATTAAAAGGAAATAACCTTCATTGGAAAACGCAAATATTTTACTAAAAGAGCCAGCAAAGATTGATGCAATGATGAAAATTGGCAAGCCCAGCCCGAGCGATACCGTTATTCCTTGCAGTACACTGCCGGTGAGTACGCCGCGCCTGACGGTGGTCGCATTCAATCCAAAAAACGCCGCGGCGGCGAAAGACAATAATGTGCCAAGCAATATTAAAGTCCCATATTTAAAGGCTGATGTTCAGCCTAAGCAAACGGCGTCCAAGCGGTCTGAACTGCCGGCCGTGCCTCAATCACATCATGCCAACGTTTGAGATTGCTGTACTCATCGAGCCCGATGCGTTCAACGCCATGAAGATGTGTGTCCGCATATATTGAGATATCCGCAATAGAGTAGTCGCCAGCAAAGTATTCATTATCGCCAAGATGACGGTCCAGCGTGCTCATCATATCGCGCAGAACACCATCGTAATAGGACTTCGCTTCTTCGATGGGTTCAGGCGCGCGGACCCAGAAATAGGCATATTGCTGCGCGAGCGTTGTATAGGTCGCCGAACCATAGAACAGCCATTGATCGACTTTAACGCGTTTAAGAGGATCGGTTGGATACAATCCATTATCTGCTTTTTCGCCTACATATCTTAGAATGGCACCGGACTCACAAAGCGATATGGTTTCACCGCCCGGCCCATCATGATCAACGATTGCCGGGATTTTATGGCCGGGACTGAGTTTGAGATAGTCAGGCTCAAATTGCTCACGTTCTCTGATATTGACCGGCTTAAGTGTGTATTCAAGCCCGCTTTCTTCCAACATGTGCCGCGATTTGTAGCCGTTATCCGTCATCCAGGTATATAGATCGATCATTTAGTTTTTTCCCCTATATTTATTTATCTTCAGGCCCAACCCAAAAATGAGGATTGTGCGCGACTTCCCATAAGTGACCATCGAGATCTTTGAAATATCCAGAATAGCCACCCCACGAAGTCTTCTCGGCAGGTTTGGTTATGCTGGCCCCAGCCGCACTGGCTTGGTCCATAACTTCATCTACTTCAGCCTCTGATGCAACATTGTGCGCGATATTAAATCCACTATAGCCGGAACCCTCCGGAGATATCATTGCCTCATCCGCTAATGACTTCCGATCAAATAATCCCAACCAAGAGCCATCCAAATTAAAAAAAGCAACTTCAGGCGGCGACTCCATTTTGGGAAGGCCCACCCCAGTTTGATAAAACTCAACCGCCCGGGCTAAATCGCTTACACCCAGCGTAACCATACTTATCCGCGGTTTCATTTTTGCCTCCGCATTGCCTGTTCCAACAGTGTCTTTTGAGGCGGCACGCGTCAACGACTATTCCCCGTCAAGCTGGGTCATGGTACGATCTACACATGGATCAAACTGTAATCTCGAATAGTCCGGCAAACTCGGGAAAGTGGACGCCGTTCTTTGTCTCAAGTGATGCGCAGGAGACGCGCCACACCGTCGGGCAAGGCATTTGCGATCATGTATTGGAGCACCGTTCTGCACTGAAACGCCCGGTTACAGTGCGCTATCGATCTGCATCTTTAAGTAAACTTACGCTGCATGACATGGCGTATACGATGTATGACGGCGAAGCGCGTATTTTTGTGCCGGACATGTCGCATATTTATCTCTGCGAAATTAATCTCAATGGCTCCAGTCATGTTGGTCAGAAGAAAGCCGAAACGCCTTTCTCCGCAGGCCAAATATATATGATCAATGCCAATCGGCCGCACAGCAAACGCTGGGAAAGTGATGGCCACCAAATGATGATTAAAATTCATCAGACCGATATGGAGGCTGCAATAGAACGCACAACCGGCATGCCGATGCGTGATCCGGTGATTTTTTCGAACGCCCCGCAAAACATCGCCGGAAAGTCAGCAACCCTTGCGCAGATGGTCGATTTGTTCAGCAAAGATATTGAAACCGATCAATCCTTTTTTGCGAGCCGCTCGGGAGGGAGCGCAGAGGAACTCCTAATTGATCTGATATTGGAAGCCATCCCTAACAACTATTCGCATCACCTGGAAAATCCAGAACCAAAAATACGCCCGCGTCATGTGCGCCATGCTGCCGAATACATTCACACCATGGCAGCGGAAAAAATATCCTTTGATGATTTGGTGACCGCCAGCGGTGTTAGCCCCCGCTCCCTTCACGCCGGTTTTAAAAAATACTACGACGTCTCCCCAATGGCCTATCTTAGAAATGTACGGCTGGACTTGGCGAGGTTTGAACTCAAACAAAAAAGCAGTGCCTCCACATCGGTAACTGAGGTTGCGATGGACTGCGGATTTTCTCACCTGTCCAAATTTGCCGGCGCCTATAAACAGCGCTTTGGCGAGCTTCCCTCCGAAACACTGAGAAACGCCTAAGTCCACCAAATCAAATATATTTGCGTAATTGGGCGATTAGCTTCCATATAAGGATAGCCCTTTTGTCCTGGGTTTGATCAACTACAGTCAACAATCACGAATAATTATAGGGAGCATTCACCATGCCATATGATCAAGATTTTGACCTTGGTTCACTCGTCGAACCGGACCGCGTCCACAAAGCATGTTATGCAGACGAAGAAGTCTACGAGCAAGAATTAGAAAACATATTCTACAAGACCTGGATCTATGTTGGCCATGAAAGCCAGGTTCCGAACGCGGGTGATTACTGGACGACCTGGATCGGCAAAGAACGCATGATCCTCTGCAAAGACACTGGCGGCAACGTTCATGTTCTGTATAACCGTTGCCCGCATCACGGCGCGCTGATTTGTAATAATCATACGGGTAATTCAGGCAATAAACATGCTTTCAGATGTCCCTATCATGCTTGGCAATTCAACATGGATGGCTCCCTTCGCAATGTACCCATGAAGGACGGTTATGAAGGCATCATCGATTTGAAAGACCCGCAGCTGCAAATGAAGCGGGCTGAACGCCAAGCCACCTATCGCGGTTTTGTTTTCGCAAGTTTAAGCGAAGAAGGTCCGGATTTGGAAACTTGGCTGGGCGCCGGTGGAAAATCAGCGTTTGATGATATCTGCAACCGCTCACCGGAAGGCGAATGTGAAATTGTCGCCAATTGTTTTCGCATCATTCAGCATTCCAACTGGAAGACCTTCCTTGAAAATCAAATGGATGCCGTTCACCCTTCTATCACCCACCATTCGACTGGTGATGCGGCTTCTCAAATGCAGAAGGTCTATAAAGAAGAAACCGGCGAAGAACCTCCAATGGGCTATCAGTTCTTAGCTGATTTTGCTCTACCATACGAAATTTGGGATAGCCTGGATACCATTGGGCATCCTTACGGTCACACTCAGCTCGCCGGTTACATGGGGCTGCGTCCTCGTGATCCTGTCACAGTTGCCCATGAAGAATCGTTGACGGCGGCCTATGGTGAGGAGCGTATGGACGAAATCCTATCGACCAACATCCACCATGTGTTGGTTTATCCTAGCCTCTCCGTGCAGCCGCCGCTGCAACAGCTTCGCGCTGTTCGCCCACTGGCTGCGAATAAGACTCTGACCGAGATTTGGCATTTTAGATTGAAGGGGGCGCCAGAAGGTATTTATGACAGATCCCTCGCTTACTACTATCTCGTCAATTCTCCATCGACGATGGTCAACGCCGATGATCTCAACAATTTTAGAGCCGTCCAGGATGGCCTGTCCCTCCGCGGCGGCGGCGATTGGGTGAGTTATCACCGCAATGCCGGTCAAGATATAGTTGAAGACGGCGTTACGACCTCGGTCACCGGGATGAGTGAACAACCCATGCGCAATATGTTTGCCGCATGGAAAGAATATATGTCGGCTTAAGGGAGGATCGGAAAATGCCAAAAGACAATGCACAAAGTGTTTCCGCTGACACCCAGCGGCAAGTGGAACAATTCCTATTTCGCCAAGCAGATATTCTTGATGAACGTCGCTGGGATGAGTGGCTCGACCTCTTTACCAAAGACGGTCATTACTGGATGCCCGCCTCTGCCGATCAGGTGGAAGCAGAACGCCAGCCTAATATCTTCTGGGAAGACCACTATTTAATGGATATGCGTATCCGGCGGGTGATGCATCCCTACGCTCATTCGCAATTGCCCGGCCACAGATGCAGCCATGTCGTCTCCAACGTCATCATCGAAAGTGAAGACGAAGCAACCGGCGATATCGTCTGCCGCTCGCGTTTTCATATGGTTGAGTATCGATTGGAAGATCAGCGCTATTTTGGCGGCAAATACACCCATACATTAAAGAAAACCGATGACGGCTATCGCATTCAGCTGCAACGCGTTGATATCGCCAATGTCGAAGGACCTTTTGACTACGTCATGCAGGTCTGGCTGTAAAAACGAGTATAAAATTTAAAAACCAAAACGGTCCGCTTCGGTGGGCCGTTTTTTTATCAACCACCACCTGGATTTTGAAATGCATTCAATCGACACCCGCATGTTGGCTGTCCCATGGTTGTAAGTGTGTATGTATTGCCACAATGTATGCACCTTTTACGGTGATCTTCGCTGCGCCGATCCTCGCCTGACCGTCTATTTTTATCAGCCGGCCAGCCTTTAGCGGTCACGGCGTCATGGCGTCGGTCGACGCGTATTCGTCGGCCTGCCTCATCGCGTCGTTCTTGATCTACCATCTCAGGTGTCAAATCCAATACTTCATTCATCTAATATAAGTGGAGACAGTGCTGATTTTTTCAAGGGGAATATTCAGCAGAATTTGTTGGTAATGCCAGTGCCTTGTGAGGATTATCACTTTTCAGAGTAAAACAATTTTTGAACCAATGGTGACGAGATTCAAATTACTCATCGGCGTTGATAAATTCTGGCTTGAGCGTTTTCTATTTCAGCACTTCGACTGTGTCACTTACCAGAATTTGCATCATTTCCTGGCCGACGATAAATTTGCCTGAATATTTGTCTTTTGTCAGATCGA
>CAJXJM010000205.1 GCA_913054205.1 uncultured Rhodospirillaceae bacterium | reverse complement strand
CCTCAACCGCACACCTATTTCGGCACACCAAATGCCGGTGGCCTTGGCTGGGGCACGGGTGCCGCGTTGGGTGCCAAGCTCGCCAACCCTGATAAAATGGTGGTGTCGGCAGTCGGGGACGGCGCCTACATGTTTGGCAATCCAATTGCCGCGCATCACGTTTCAAAAAACTATGACCTGCCGGTACTGTCCCTGATTTTTAACAATTCAACTTGGTTTGCTGTTAAGCGTGCAACGCTGGGCATGTATCCAGATAGTCACGCGGCCAAAAGCAACCGGATGCCATTGACCAGCCTCGACCCAACACCTGAATTTGACAAAATGATGGCGCTCTATGACGGCTATGGTGAGAAAGTCGAAGACCCGGCAGACCTGCCAGATGCTTTGGACAGAGCGATTCATGCTGTGAAGGTCGAGAGACGCCAAGCGCTGTTAAATATTATTTGTACAACTGCCTGGTAGGTTAATTCGAGTACTTAAAGCCCGGTACCGACCTCGACTTCTTCAGATTTAATCTCATAGCCTGAATTTTTAGCCTGCATCTCAATGAGCGCGGCAAAATCACAATCGGTATAGCCATTGCCGATCAGGTTTTGAATGATATCCCGCGTCATAGAGGCAACCGGCATCGGCACATCCAATTTGCGCGCTGCCGATAATCCAAGTTCCATATCTTTGCGCAACAAAAGCGGTGTAAAGGTTGGTGTGAAATCAAGATTAACAAGCGACGGCGTTTTATAGGTCGAGAACATCGAACCCATAACGCTTTTATTGATGAAGTCCAAGAAGGCGTGGCGCGGCACGCCGCCTTTTTCAGCCAACACCGTAATTTCGGCTAAAGACTGAATAACAACGCCCAAGAAAACGTTGTGGCATATCTTGACCATGCGGGCGAGTTCGCCTTCGCCAACATAGGTAACCCCATCTCCGATGGCTTCCAAAAAGGGTAATGCCTGATCAAAGGCTTCTTTATCGCCTGAAGCAACAATGCTCAATTTTCCGGCTTTTACGACTTTCGCGTTTCCACTGACCGCTGCATCAAGCACAGAAGTGCCGACACCCCGGCCAAATTCACGCACTTCATGAGACGCTTCTTCCGAAATCGAGGTGCTATCAATCAACAGGTCAGGTGTTTTCCCGCCTTGGGATAAAACACCATTTTCGCCTGTTGTGACTTCAACAAAATCGGTGGGTCCGCCAACCATCGTGTAGACAATATCTCGGTCCGCAAGATCAGCCGGACTGTCGACAATCGTTGCTCCGAGTTCTGCCAGGGGCTCCGCCTTTGATTTTGTTCGATTCCAGACCGAGAGATCGGCACCCGCTTTTAATAGACGCTCCGCCATCGCATATCCCATGCGACCAGTGCCAATCCAACCAACTGTTTTTCCCGCCAAACTATTTTCCTGATCATTATTTGCCATTTTGGGGTCCTTCCTGATATATAATAAACTCATGCAAACGATTGCATAATTTATATCATCTCGGTAAAAGAAGAAAAGACTAATTGTCTCATTCTGGGGATACAACATGACGAAAACGCGCGTTACGCTAAAAGATGTAGCAAATAAAGTTGGGGTTCACTCCTCTACCGTGTCGCGCGTGTTAAACCCCAAAACCCGAAGCATGGTTACTGAGGAAATTGCCGATAAGATATTGTCGGTCGTGAAAGATATGGGGTACCGTCCAAACGCCTTTGCGCAAAGCCTCAAAACCAACAAATCCTTTACAGTTGGCGTCATGGTGCCGGATCTGACCAATCCTGCTTTTGCGCCGATTATCAAGGGTATTGACGATATGTTGGAAGCCCATGGTTACAGCGTGATTGTCGCCAGCACGTATAATCTACCCGAAAAACAACAAAGCACCGTCGAGAAGTTTAGAGAACGTCATGTCGATGGGTTGATCATTGCCACAGCCAAGCGCAAAGACTCACTCATTGACGATTGCCGCCAGGAGGGTACGCCATTCGTGCAAGCCGTCCGCGCCTCTGTGGACGCGGACGTCTCCTCTGTTGTGAGTGACGAAATCATCGGTGGGAATATGGTTGTGTCTCACCTCGCGCAATTAGGCCACAAAAGAATAGCCTATGTTGCCGGACCGCAATTTTTGTCAACCGGCTATGAACGCTACCGGGGATTTCTGCAAGGGATGAAAAATGCTGGCCTTGAAGCCGATAAAGACTTGGTTGTATTTTGCGAGGAATTCACTGAAGAGGAAGGCCGGAACGCCACCAGCAAACTCCTCGCGCTACGCAAAAAATTCACTGCCATTTATGCCGGCAACGATCTGTTGGCGCTCGGTGTCTATGATGAGCTCGAAGCCGATGGCATCAAATGCGGACAGGATATCTCGGTCGTCGGCTTTGACGACATGCCATTTGCCGACAAATTTAACCCACCACTAACGACCGTGCACACGCCGCTGGTTAATGTCGGCGGAGAAGCCGCGCGCATTCTTTTAGAAAAGATCGCCGATTCAAGCATCCCGGCCAGAACGATTAAACTCAAACCCGATTTGATTGTCAGGTCTTCAACGGGGCGGGTTAAATAACACCGATATTCATACTCCATCGTCATCCCGGACTTGAACCGGGATCCAGTCGTCATCTGAGATAAGTTCGCGCTGTTAAAATTTCTGGACCCCGGATCAAGTCCGGGGTGACACGGCTTTTTTAACTAATAGATTCTACCCAGTTTTTGCCTTCAAGGATTTCCTTCACACGGCGCATAAACGCGCCGGAGTAAGAGCCGTCAATCGCCCGGTGATCGAAGCTTTGCGCCAAAATACCGACCGGCCGGATCGCGATAACGTCTTCGCCGTCATGTTCAATCACTATGGGCCGCTTGGTAATGCCGTCGGTAGACAGGATCGCCACTTGCGGCTGATTGATGATCGGCGCGGTGATCAGCGTACCAAAGGAGCCATTATTGGAGATCGTATAGGTCGCGTTGGCAAACTCATCCGGCGTTAGCTCATCGGCGCGGGCGCGGCGAGCCAGTTCATGCGTTGCCCGGGCAATTTCGGTAACTGCTTTTAAATCGGCATCCCGGATCACCGGTGCGACAAGGCCTTCAAAGTTCAGATCAATCGCCATCGCCAGATTAACCCGGTCAAATACGACGAGATGATCTTTCTCGATATGACCGTTGATGCGCGGGAAATCTTTAATCGCCGAGCAAACTGCTTTGGCAATGAACGGCAGATAGGTCAGTGAATAGCCTTCCCGGCGCTTCCATTCTGGTCCAATCGTCTGTCGGGCCTTATTGACGGCTGAGAAATCAACTTCAACCGCCTGCAAGACATGCGGAGAGGTGGCTTTCGAGCGGACCATATGTTCGGCTGTCATTTTACGGCGATAGCTAAACGGCACAACTGTAATGCCTTCGCCTGAAATCGCGCCAGGCGCTTCTGCAGGAGCCGGCGTTGATGGAACCGATGCGGGTCCTTTGATATAAGCCAAAACGTCGCCGCGCTTGATGCGGCCATCGCGACCGGTGCCGACGATGTCGGTGTGACTAAGGTTATTTTCTGTTAATAATTTCCGCACCTCCGGAGAAAGTTTCATCGATCTGTCACGTTTGGGGCGATCTACGAGCGGTGCTACTGGACTTTGAGCTGGTGCAGGTGTGGCAGCTTTCGGCGTTTCAGGTTGAGGGGCCGCAGGCGCCGGCGCATCATTGGTTTCTTCGCCGCTGCCTTCAATAACCGCCAGCTTTGTTCCGACATCAACCGTATCACCAGCCTGAACCAGAATTTCTTTGAGCACGCCATCGATTTGAGCGGGAACTTCCATTTCGACTTTATCGGTGCCGATTTCAAACAGGATATCGCTCGCACTCACCGTGTCGCCAACCTTTTTATGCCAAGCGGTCAACGTGCCTTCGGCTACAGTCTCGCCCATTTGTGGCATGAGGACATCCATCAATCGACCTCCTGCCGCACGGTTTCGAAAATGCGATCAACTGACGGGATCATGATATCTTCAAGCTCATCAGCAGATGCTAGTGGTATGTGCGGCGAGGTAATGCGCACAATCGGCATGTCGAGGTCATAGAAACATTCTTCGGCAATGATCGAAGAAATTTCTGCCCCCCAGCCGCAAAGCCGCGGGTTTTCTTCTACCGTCACAACGCGTGCGGTCTTTCGCACTTCGCTAAGAATGGTCTGGGTATCAAGCGGCACGAGGCTTCTGACATCGACCACACTCGCCGAAATACCGGCTTCAGCCTGCAATCTCTCGGCTGCTTCCAAAGCCCGCGGCACCATCATGGCAAGCGCGATGAGGGTGACATCATCACCATCACGCACCACTTTGGCTTTGCCGATCTCTTCAATATGTTCGCCGTCCGGCACTTCACCTTTGGTCGCATAGAGAGATTTCTGCTCAAAGAAAATCACCGGGTCGGGATCACGAATGGCCGCCGCCAGAAGGCCTTTGACATCAGCCGGTGTTGAGGGCGCAACCACTTTAAGTCCGGGGATCATCATCGCCCAGTTTTCAAGACTTTGCGAATGCTGAGCGCCAAACCTGGCACCGCCGCCATTTGCTGTGCGAATAACCAACGGCATATCAACCTGGCCACCGGTCATATAGCGGGATTTTGCCATTTGGTTACAGATGATATCCCAGCAGACGGCGAGGAAATCCGAGAACATGATCTCGGCAATTGGTTTAAGTCCGGTCATTGCCGCGCCCATCGCCGCGCCTAAAATCGCTTGCTCGGAAATTGGCGTATCGCGTACGCGCAAATCACCGAATTCCTCCCAAAGCCCCACTGTCGCTTTAAACACACCGCCAGCTTTGGCAATATCTTCGCCCAGAAAAACAACACTTTCATCCCGGCGCATTTCCTGGGCTATGGCTTCGGCGACCGCTTCCCGGTAGATTAATTCCGCCATGACGAACCTCCATCAGCCCAGACATCTGTGTAGGCGTATTCCAGCGGCGGCGGTGGCGAGGCTTTCGCTGCCTCCGTCGCCTCATCGACAGCTGCCATTACCGAGTCTTCGATACCCTTAACAACATCTTCTTTTACGCCGTAATCCAGCAGTCGTTGTCGATACATTGGGATTGGGTCTTTCTTGAGCCATTCTTCAAGCTCACCTTCAGGTCGATACTTTGCTGGATCGGCACGTGAATGCCCAGAGTGGCGATAAGTTTTGGCTTCAATCAAAGAAGGGCCGCCGCCGCTGCGTGCTTTATCAAATGCCGTGACCGCCACCCGGTAGACCGCATCCGCATCATTGCCATCAACGATAATAGACTCCAAACCATAAGCACTGGCCCGGTCCGC
>CAJXJM010000204.1 GCA_913054205.1 uncultured Rhodospirillaceae bacterium | reverse complement strand
TACAAATCTGTTAGAATATATTGGTTATTTTATGCCACATGCGTCCCAGCACGCCATCTTCCTGATCGTCTGCCTCTTCAGCCTTCGTTTCAGGAGCTTTTGCCGGCGAGGGTTCGGGCGCTTTTTTCACAATTTTTTCTTCCGCTTTTTTCGAGGTGCGGTCCGGTGTAAAAACGCCTGTTACTCCATCAACCATTTTACCAAACATACCTTGTTCTTCTTTGATGACGGGCGTGACGGTCACAGTTTCTTTCGCCAATGGTTTGATCGGTGTCGGCGCTATGGTTTTGCGTGGCGGCGGTGTGCTGGCTGTTTTTAGGGGTGCATTTTGCGGCGTCTGCTCTTTGATTTTTGATTTTACGGGCGTGTTCGGCAGTTCCGGCTGCACCGTTGGTTTTTGCAGCTTTCCGACGATTGGCATAGTGCCTGAATTCGCATCTGGTGCAAATGGATTTGGTTTGCCGGCGGGCCATTGAGTTACCGCCTGAGGTGGTAATTGTCGCTGCGGTGGCGCCGCCTTCACTTGCGATGGGGTCTGAATTTGCGGTGGTGGAGACTGACTTGGGATATTAATCCCCGCATTTTGAGGAACGCTGGGCAGTGATTCGTTGGGGCGCCTGGTCCCATCTTCTTCCGTCGCCACCCGTTGGTTGCGTACGCCAAGTATATAGTGGGCGATATTGAAATAGCCTTTTTCAATGGCCAGACCTGCAGCAGTCATGCCATCGGAATTCATCGCGGTAATATTAGCGCCTGCCGTAATGCTGGATCGAACGGTCGCGAGATTATTTTCGTTTACAGCCGAAAAAAGGCGTTTGGTGAGCTGCACGGTCGAAGCATCGGAAGATTGAGCTGCCACAGATGTCCAGGACGCTGAAGACATCACCAAAACCGCGCCAAACAGGGCTGCTACAATGAGGCCTAAATTTTTATCTATTTTCCGCAATCTTCAATTCCGCTCGTTCAAATGCCGGTAAATTGATGGTTTATTTTACCATGAAAGCTGGAAACAAACCAATATCGAGATATATGGTACAAAAGCGACCATTAATCAAATACGCTGTATTAACAAAAACGTGTTTGGCATTAACCACTTGGAATCCCTGAATTGAAAATTTCTATCGAATATTGCGCTCAGTGAAATTACAAACCGCGCGCCCTCCGTGTGAGGGACTATCTAATTGAGCTTTACCAAGCCGAAGTCGAATTGATCGCGGGCGGCGGCGGGGTATTTGAAATAATGCGGGACGGCCAGCTTGTGTTTTCAAAGCGTCAAGAGCGGCGCTTTCCCTCCGATGAAGAACTCCAGACTCTGGGATTGTAAATTCGCTCGTGACAAATACCAATTCAACAACCACCTCCGATTTGCAAAAAATAGCTTTACGCCTGCTGCGTCTGGCGAATTATTTCGGCACGCGAAAGCTCAAATCCGGCGTAAGATCATTGGTCGGCGTTCTTTTTCTAATCGGCGGCGTTTTTTGGTTTTTACCGATCCTCGGTCTGTGGATGTTTCCGGTAGGCTTGTTGTTGATTGCCTTGGATATCCCGGCGTTTCGTCGCCCTGCAAGGCAATGGCTTTTAAAATGGAAGCAAAAAATTCTTCACCACTAAAGTGTAATGCTCATAAGGTGATACTGGGATTGCGGAGGTTTTGATCGCAGTCGATTAAATTTACCTGTTTGACCAGAATCTCCCAATCGCCGCCAGTATCTCGTAAGCGGTGACCGGTCCAGCCGGCATAGCTTCGTTTGTCACCGGCTTGGAATTCTGAGGTGAAGAAATTTGATCGCGTCATATATATGTCGGCCTGATCTGTAGCAAAAACCGTCACATTCGAGACAATCCTGGAGGTCCGCGATCTCGGTTGCTGTGACCAGGCATATTCATTTTGCAACCTGAATACTCTGTCCTCAAGGCGGCGGCGATCATCGAAGGCGACGGCAACTTCTTTTCTGGGGTCCCCGCCATCCAGCGATGCAGGCACCCAGTAGAGACATTCCGGCGCAAATAGCTGGAGCCAATCGTCAAGCTGGTTGCTGTCTAATAGCCGCGCCTCTTTTTCGAGCAAGCGGCGGCATGATTCTCGTAAATTAAGGTCGCTGATCTCCAAATCCTCGGTCTGCCAATCGGTAAAATTGGTGACAAGATTCTGATAAAACTGATCATTTATATAATGCGAGGTTTTGGAGGGATCGTGGCTCATGACAATATTATTTGACCTCCCGTTCAACAGTGAGGTTCGGCTCGGCCTGCATCAGACGTTTGTATTCTTTCATATATTCGCGCATGAAAATTTCATCTGTTGCCGGGGCGGTGAAAACACCATTTTCATCGACGCTGATCCTGCCCTCAACGCCTAGGCCGCGGTGCATATAAATCCACTCGTCTTCTTCCGCCGCGAGACCAGCCTGAATTTGCTCAAAGTTCATCAGATCATCTACTTCGCCAAAATTGGGGAAACCTTCTTGCGTGCGCATGCGGATCGCGTTGACGTCATCAACCGTGCCTTCAAGCTCATCGTCATCATCGATGACGGCTGTGCCGTACCAGGTTGTGTCAGTTTCGGTGAGAGACACCGGCTGCAAAACCTGAATGTGATTGCCGAGGATCAGTAGGTTCGGAAAAATGTTGATGTTGACCGGCTCGGATGCCGCGATATCCAAAATGCGATCAGCTTTATCTCCTAAGCGTTCTCGGATGCTTTCTTCATAGCCTTCCATGCCGGGATGGGAGCCTTCAATTTCCCAAAGGGCCCCCGGACGTTGTTCGATATTGGGGCGCTTGTCTTTAAAGTGATGGCCATTGCCAAAATACTGCACATACATCGGCGCATCGTCGGGTTTATCTTTGTAGAAAGACATGCCTTTCTGATCTTCGCTCAACAGGCGGTTCTCCATCGCCAATAGCGAGCGGTGTGAAAAGACAACATGGTAGCCATCGGCTGAATTGTCATAAGCGAGCTTCCAATTGCCGTTGAATTTGAGCCGATTGGCATTAGAGACTTTAACCTTGCTGCCGGGATGACGGTCGAGCCATTGATCAATCGGTGTTTTGGCGGGGCCGAGATAGTCTTTCAAGTTCGGTGCATCCAGATTTAGCGTGCCAAATATAAAACCACGATAGGAGGAGACGCGCGGCACCTGTGCCAGATTAAACTTCGCATCCGAGAAATCATCAGCGTAACCTTCTGGCCAGGGAACACCTTGAAGCTTTCCCGAATTTAAATAGGTCCAGCCGTGATAGGGGCAGGCAAAGGCTTTGGTTGAGCCGCTTTCTTTGCGGCAGATCGTCGCTCCCCGGTGCGTGCAGCGATTATAGAGAGCTCTGAATTTTCCAGTGGAATCGCGCAATACAATGATCGGCCTGAGACCGAGCTTCGAGGTTATGAAATCATCATTGTTGGGGATTTGACTTTCATGACCGAGATAGACCCAGACCGCGCCGAATATTTTGCGCATTTCTTCCTGGAAAATCGCTTCCTCGGTATAAAGGTGGCGATGAACCCGGTCTTCATGGATTAATGCATCGTAGTCGATCATATTTTGCACTCAGAAGAAGTCATAATACTCGTTCTGTTCCCATTGTGTCACGTCGGCGGGTTTGTCCTCAAGCGCGTTGTCATCAAGATAATCTTGGAAGCGATTGAGCTCTGCTGATTTCAGCTTGCCATAATAGTCGACAAACAAATCACCAAATTGGTCTTTGAACAATTGGCTTTTTTCGAGTGCGCCGAGCGCATCTCCGAGATTGGTTGGCAGGAGAGGGCGGTCCGCCTCATAGGGATTGTCATCGGCGGGGCCGAGCATTGTTTGGTTGTCGATGCCGTCCAAACCAGCAGCGATTTGAGAGGCTATGAAAAGGTAGGGATTTGCTGCGGGCTCCCCAGCGCGGTTTTCAATACGGGTCGCTGCATCATCGACGCCGCCCAAGATACGCATCAACGTGCCGCGATGATCATGTCCCCAGCTTACCCGATCAGGGGCCAAAGAGTTCGGCTGGAACCGCCGATAGCCATTGACGGTCGGCGTTGCAAATATAGTCGCTGAAACCGCGTGCACCATTAATCCTGCAAGGAAGTTCTGGCCGAAATCGGAAAGAAAATGTTCGTCATTTTCTGGGATAAACATGTTCTTGCCGGTCTTATCGACCACCGATTGATGAAGATGCCAGCCGCTTGAATAGTGACCGGGAAACGCTGGGCGGCACATGAAGGTGGCGAAATGGCCCGAGCGGCGGCAAACTTGGCGGGTAGCGGTTCGGAACAAGACATAATCATCGGCGGCTTGCAGGGCATCGCTGGCGGTAAAGGTGCATTCAACCTGGCCTGGACCCCATTCATTTTCGATGGAGCGCAGCGGCAGGCCGAGCGCTTGATAGACAGAAGCGAGCTCGCTTAAAACTGGCTGCATGATGTCGAGATTGGTTTCTGAGTGATAGGCATAGCCGGGCTCGATTGGTGCGGTTTCGATAGTTTCAGTTTCAATCGGTTTGCCGCGGATGCCCGGCTGGCCGACATTCTCCGGCGTTAAGTGATCTTGCGTAATGCGCGAGAGATACCATTCAATTTCAAGTCCGATGATGTGAGTGAGTTTGCGCTCTTCCAGGCGTTTAAGCTGGCGCTTTAAAAGCAGACGGGTCGAAAAATGGAACGGTGTGCCGTTGTCGAAATACTCGTTGCACAAAACCCAGCCAACACCTTTTGCCCAAGGCAAAACACGAAAGGTCTGAGGGTCCGGCACAATCGTCAAATTTGGCGAGCCGGTCATCTCATCCAATCCCATGCCGCCGCCTTTAACGAAGGAGGTGAACACGCGGCCTCCAGCCCCATCGAGAGTCGTGGTTGCGACGTTAATATTGTAGCCGTTGTCGAGAACGTCCAAAAAAACCGGCACGGTCACTTCTTTGGTCCTGACGGCACCATGGGGATCAGCCCAGGCGAGGCGGATCAGGCTGAGGTCTTCAAGCTCGACCCGGCGTCGGAGGTCCTCGGCCAGCCGAGACTCATCCGTGCTCCACAATCCATGCCGCTGAATATAGTTCGCTACAGTCATGGATAAGTATTATCGCCAGAACGCAAATGTTTCGACCCTAAAGTTGAATTGCAATGTTTAATGTAACATATTCAACCGTTAATAAATTAAAAAAATTCTTTTATAATCAAGGTTCTATCATGCTCTATTGAATTATTTCAATTGTGCACAATCTCTAATATAAATCAGTTTTATTGGTAAATGCTCCCGAGTTAAAGCAGGGGGATTTTTGTTTGTTGGACAATATGAAATATAGAGTTTTATACATCCCAAACTTAGATATGATTTCGGTGCCCGATGCGGAACAAGGCATTATTCTG